>CAKRCJ010000305.1 GCA_934307185.1 uncultured Roseburia sp. | reverse complement strand
GTATTTGTAGATGTAAAAGGATTTCCGGATGACATTTATATTCCGGACGGAAGAAATGCAGGACATGTAGAATATATTCATGGCGGAGTAAGCCGCAATGTAGTAGAGGACATTGCAAATCTTGAGCTTCGACCGACTTTCCTTGGAATTGTAGATGAGTCCGCTTTAGGGGATGACGTTGTACGTAAGTTAAAGAAGCATAAAGTAAATACAGAGTATATGCAGACAGTTCCAAATGGAATGGGAACCTGGCTTGCTGTATTTGACAATAATGGAGACCTTGCAGGCTCTATTTCACAGCGCCCGAATTTGTCGTCAATTCTTACAATGTTAGAAGAGCGTGGGGATGAAATTATTGGTGTGTGTGACTCTGTTGTTGCAGAAGTAGATATGGATAAAGACATTATTAAAAAGTTAGTCCAGCTTTGTGAAAAACATCACAAAAAATTGTACGGTGTTGTCAGCAATATGAGTATTGCGGTAGAACGCAGAGACTTTTTACAGAAGTTTGACTGTTTTATCTGTAATCAGCTTGAGGCGGGAATTTTCTTTACCGATGATTACAGCGAGAAAACATCGGATGAGCTGAGCAGCATTTTAGCAGAAAGATTACAGGTTGCCAATATTCCTGCCATGGTTGTCACAATGGGAGGACAGGGTGCTGTTTATGCAGATAATAAAGGAAATAAGGGATTCTGCCCGGCTCAGAAGGTTAAGGTAAAAGACACGACCGGAGCAGGAGATGCATTCTGTGCGGGCGTATCCGCAGGACTTACTTATGGAAAGACATTATCAGAAGCTGTAGAGATTGGAACAAGACTTGCAGCATCTGTTATTACGTCTTCTGACAATGTGTGCCCGCGTTTTTTGCCGGAGGAATTTGGAATTAAGGCATAGGAAAAAATCTTTGTGAAAACTTTATCACTTTAAATAAAAAAAGTGCTTGCTAATTTCTGGAAAAACGTATATTATGTTTCATAAATGAAGTTGCAAAACAAGGAGGACAAATCCTCTCCTCACCATAGGGTTCGGATTTTTCCTTCGGAAAAACAAGGAGGATTAGTAATGGAAAAGCGTATTTCAGGTCACACAGGTTTATTGGCATTAATTGGCTCGCCGGTCGGACATTCCGGCTCACCGGCAATGTATAACTATAGCTTTGAGAAGCTTGGTCTGGATTATGCATATGTAGCATTTGATATAAAAGAGGACAAAGTAAAAGATGCAATTGAAGCGATGAAAACATTCCATATGCGGGGCTGTAATGTAACAATGCCGGATAAAGTAGAAGCTGCAAAGTATATGGACGAGCTTTCACCGGCAGCACAGATTATTGGTGCAGTAAATACGATTGTAAATGATGACGGAAAGCTGACCGGACATATCACAGACGGAGAGGGTTTTGTACATAATTTAAGAGACCATGGAATTGAAATCAAAGGAAAGAAAATCACAGTAGCCGGCGGCGGTGGTGCTGCAACTGCAATTCAGGTGCAGTGTGCCTTAGACGGAGCGCGTGAGATTTCCATTTTTAATATCAAAGACGCATTCTTTGAGCGCACCTTACAGACCGCAGAGAAAATCCGCAAAGCAGTACCGGAATGTGTTGTCAATGTTTATGATATTGCTGACATAGCAAAGATGACAGAGGAAATCCAGTCCAGTGATATTTTTGCGAATGCAACGATTGTCGGAATGAAGCCGATGGATGACCAGAGCGTTGTCAAAGATTTATCTGCATTCCGTCCGGGACTTGTGGTTGCAGATGCAGTTTACAATCCGGAGGAGACAAAGCTTTTAAGAGAAGCGAAAGAAGCAGGCTGTACCTGCATCGGAGGAAAAGGTATGTTATTGTGGCAGGGAGTTGCTGCATTCAAGCTTTACACGGGAAAAGATATGCCGGTGGAAGATGTGAAAAAGCTGTTTTTCAGTTAAAAGGCTGTGATATGGCATATTCGTTATATAGTTTGTACAAAAAAGGGCGCTTGCAAAAACAAGCGCCTTAGTATATAACCTGATTTTATGTAAGACAGAGCCGCAAAAATTACTTACTTAAGCAACATAATCAATATTGTTCCCGGTGAAGCGGATAGCATCCTGTGCCTTCCGTTCCTGCTGATACGGATTGGACTCATTCGAATATTTAATCATGGTATTTGTCGTACCGCCGGATACATAAGTCCGTCCACATTCCGGGCAGACTGAAGTATGAATGGAAACAGATGCAGAGATTACTTTACCATTATTTTCGGAAGCTTTTGTGTAGGCATTGGAAACATGTTCTCCCTCATGGGCGCGTACAGCGCTTCCGGCTGCTTCCGGTGAAATATGGGCGGCTGATTTGTAAGAAACATTTTCATTAGAGCCATCTTCATATTTGCGTTTTTTACAGGTCTCGCATTCCTCAGGGGAGGACGGACGACCGGAAGGAGAGGTTTTATCGGTATTGTCGTTGTTTAAATTTTTTGCTGGGTCATTGCTTAAATTATTGTAATAGTCTGAGCGTGGATAGACATTTGAATTTGTAATAGTTGATATGTTCATAAGGGAAACCTCCGTTCATTAACAAATGAAACCTCCTGTTTCATATCTAAATTAATTAAAACACAAAAAGTTTAAAATGTACAGTATATGAGGTGTATAAAAAATTGCTGCAAATATAAAAAAGTCCAGCCCAAATTTCTTACGGGCCGGACTTTTTTGTCTGCCACAAGGGGGTGTGGCAGATTTTATAAATAATCGTGACGTGCAAGTACGTTTAAGATATTTCTACCTTCTTCTGTACCTTCAATAATTCTGCGGGCACGTTTGCTGTCACCGATGTTAACGATTTCCACGTTTGTATCGCTGAAAGCTTCCTCAATATCATTTAAGACAGGAGTGTTTGCTCTCATACCAAGGCAGATGAAACCGTAATCGAATGGAACTTCTTCGATTTCACCTTCTGGATTTTTCACGATGAAACGGTCATTCTTTACTTCCTGTAAAGCAGTGTTAGTCATCTGTCTTACATTGTATTTTGCCATTTTGGCATTTGTATCACATTTTGTGACAGGGTCAAGTCCGTTTCCAATCATTGGAAGCATCTCAACCATGGAAACCTCGGCACCTCTCTCGGTGAAGAATTCCATAACGTCAAGACCAACAGCACCGCCACCGATGATGGAAACTTTTTTGCCAGCCATATCT
>CAKRCJ010000304.1 GCA_934307185.1 uncultured Roseburia sp. | reverse complement strand
GCACATATCTGGTCTAAAGCCTCCTCACTTGTATAAACCCCTGCAATTGCAATCTTATTGACATTTATTAAAATATTCAGTCCACCGAACAAAATGCCCATTATAACAAAAAATTTCTTATCAAAATAAATAATACATCCGATAAAAGGCACAATAGCCATAAAACGTACATAATAATTGTCGAATGCATATGACATAAAAAAGGAGATTACAAACACACCGATGCTGATAATATACCTTAACTTTTTACTTGACTTATCCCTGTAAAATAAAATAAACGCTCCACTTACTGATATCAGAACAAGTATCGTAATCATACCTGCATATCCGGTTGTTCTTACTCCTCTTGCAGCTGCAATCCATACAAGCCCCAATACCCAGATGTAGTAAACAATTGCACCCATTGTAAGAAACTGATTAACTCTTTTAATCTGTTCTTCTTTACTTGCAAACAAATACTTTTTCTCCATATAGTTCTGCTTTATCCTTTCTTTTTTACGTTTGTCGCACATAATGTACCATATTTTTCTTGAAAAATTATGATATCTTTACCAAATCCTTTACCACTTCGCCTGCGATGATAAGACCTGCAACGGATGGAACAAATGCTACACTTCCCGGAATATCCCTGCGCTCCGTACATTTATGCTTTGCCCCCGGCGGACAGATACAGTTTGTCCGGCAGCTTATCGACATATCCTCAATTGGTCTTGTAGGTATTTCTTCCGAATAAACTACCTTTAACTTCTTCACGCCGCGTTTTTTTAACTCTCTTCGCATAACCTTGGCAAGTGGACATACCTTTGTCTTATAAATATCTGCCACTTTAAACTGGCTTGCGTCTAACTTATTTCCGGCTCCCATGCAGCTGATAATCGGAATATCCTTCTCTTTTGCTTTCATGACAAGCTCAATCTTGGCAGTTACCGTATCCACTGCATCCACAATATAATTATACTCCTCAAATGGAAAATTGTCTGCATTTTCCGGAAGAAAAAAACATTTATGTATTGTGACCTCTGCCTGTGGATTAATCTCCAAAATACGTTCCCGCATCACCTCTGCCTTGTATTTTCCTACAGTCTTTCTTGTTGCAATAATCTGTCGGTTTAAATTTGTTAAGCATACCTTATCATCATCAATAAGGTCAAATGCACCGACTCCGCTTCGTACAAGTGCCTCACATACATAACCTCCGACTCCGCCGACTCCAAAAACTGCTACTCTGGAGTGTTCTAACTTCTCCATCGCTTCTTTACCTAATAATAACTCTGTTCTAGAAAACTGATTTAACATAACCTTCCTTCCTATTTTTCTAAAAATTTCCCTCTTTTTCCTCTATAAACATCAATAAAAAACTAACGGTAAGCATAACGCTTGATACCCAGATTGCATGAAATCCAAGCTTCATGGACAGATTGCCACCAATGCCTGCCCCTATTGCAAAAAATAAAATAATTCCAAAATAATAAAGTGCCTGTCTCAACTGCTCCGGACGTCTGTCACGCCGGTATGCCGACAACGCAGCTGTACCGCTTCTTAAATTTCCAATGCACATCGTACTGGCATATGAATATCCATCCACTTTCCGGAAAGTCTGTACCTGCATTGCACATGAAAACGATACAAGTGTAGTTGCGAGTGTGTTATAATTTTGCGGAATAAACGCCACACAAAATAAAATAACAATTTCCAAAAGTAAAATTGCCTGTCTCCAATGAAGCCTGTTTGCATATTTATACTTTCCCTGCACACAGTCCGCGAAAAAAATTCCTCCTGCAAATGCAAGTAACGGAAGCAGATAATGCAATCCTCTTATCCATTCTCCTGCCATAAAATGCTGACTCATCAAAACAACATTTCCTGTCTGCGCATTTGAAAATACTTCATCTCTTGTAAAATATGTATAGGCATCCTGAAATCCTCCAGAAAGTGCTAAAAATACGCTAGTAATAAATGCCTCTGACATCTGAACATTTTTCTTATTCTTCTGTTTTTCCAAAAAAGCCACTGTTTTCACCTCTGTATCTGATTATTCCACCCTCATTACTTTTTTTCTGTTCTTCTCCTGATACATCTGCGTTTCTGCCGATTTTAAAAGTTCTTCCAGGGAATTTCCTTCCTCTGGCTTTACAATCATTCCTCCAATGCTCGCTCCAAGTGTAAATGGAAGCTTCATATTCTTCGTAACCTCATTTAACTGTGCATAAATACCTTCTGCAATCACATTCCATTCCTCTTTTTGCTCTGCCTGCTGAATTAAGACAAATTCATCACCGCCCATTCTCGCCGGAACTCCATCCGCCCTGCTGAACTTTAGCACCGCCTTTGCAATCGTCACAATTGCAAAATCCCCATACTCATGTCCGTAATGGTCATTGACATACTTCAGACGATCCATATCAATATACATAATCAACAGATTCTTTCCCTGCCGCCTTGCTTTTTCAAACAGGTTTTGCGCCATTTTCTGGTATCCCAGCCGGTTATACATTCCCGTCATTGAGTCCCGGATAGAAAGCTTGGATAAAATTTCATTCATATAGGCAAGCTTTTCTTTTTTATGAAGGTTTTCCATCGCATTTATCAATGTTTTCACCACAGAAAACAAATACTGCTTCTCCATCAGGTATACCGCATTCTGAATAACAAGATAACCGACTGCTTTATCCTTAAAATGCATCGGAAGAAATAAAAAATCCACCCCGGAGCTTTTTGTGTCAAACAATGGAAAAATCCCATTTATTTCGCATTCGGTATTTTCTTTTACAACACCGTGCTCATATGAAAATGCGACTTTCATTTTCTGCGGATATCCCTCTGTCAGAAATCCTTCATTTTCAAAAATTCTTGTCCCATAGTACATCTCCACCTGATTTTTAAAATCATCCATGTGTGGGTCTGTCACAAGATACATCGCATCACATTTTAAAGAAGGAATACACTGCGGAATGCAGTACATCATCTCCTGCACGGTATCACAGCGCATCAGCTCATACTCAAGCGCATACACCTGATCCTCAAAACGTTTTGTCTCAATGCCGTACATAATCTGTTTTTTCTGATAATAAATATCCTCTGCTTCTTCTATGTCACATCCGCAGCTCTCTCGAAACACGCATTCTGCAGCCGTATAATTATATTGCTCTATCTGCTCACCGCGCCACAGCTTTAAAAACATTTCCACAC
>CAKRCJ010000303.1 GCA_934307185.1 uncultured Roseburia sp. | reverse complement strand
AAATAACTTCGCACTTATCCGAGATTTCGGATTTTGAAATCCCGCTCTGCTTCACGACGCATATCTTTTTTGGCGATATCCTGTCTTTTATCGTAAAGCTTTTTACCTTTTGCAAGAGCAATCTGCACTTTTACAAGGCTGCCCTTAAAATATACTTCTACCGGAACAAGTGTGTATCCCTGTTCTGCAATCTTGCCAACCAACTTTCTGATTTCTGATTTATGCATCAGAAGTTTCTTCGGTCTTAATGGGTCCTTATTAAAAATATTGCCTTTCTCATAAGGACTGATATGCATTCCATAGATAATGACTTCTCCGTTCTCAATACGGACAAATGCTTCCTTGATACTGCACTTTCCCATACGTAAAGACTTCACTTCTGTTCCATGCAGTTCTACACCCGCTTCGTATTTTTCCTCCAGGAAATAATCATGGTGAGCTTTTTTATTGTTCGCTATTAACTTAATCTCCTGCTTTGCCATGCTTTTTACCTCCTGTTGCTGTTACAGTATAACCCAGAAGTTTATCTTTTACAATAAACTTCTGGTATAATTTTTAAAAATTTTATATTTCCTGCTCCGGCTGCACATCTTCCTGCACCAGGCAAAAATCAATAGTTCTTAAAATTTTGTCCGTATTCACCGCCATAACCTTTACCTTTTGTCCCAGCTTATAGCGTTTATTTGTACGTTCTCCCGCCATCTCGTAGGTTGCTTCCTCATAATGATAAAAATCGTCTGTTAAAGATGTTACATGCACTAAGCCCTCAACGGTATTCGGTAACTCCACATAAAAGCCCCATTCCTGCACACCGGAAATGACACCATCGAACACCTGACCGATACGTTCCTCCATGTATTCCACTTTTTTGAGTTTGTCTGTTTCGCGTTCTGCCTCATCTGCCCGGCGTTCCATCTCGCTGGAATGCTTTGCAACCTCCGGCAGAAGTTTCTCATAATGCTCTATTTTTTTCCGGTTCATTCTTCCACGCAGGTTATCCTTGATAATTCTGTGAATCTGTAAATCCGGGTAACGTCTGATTGGCGAAGTAAAATGACAGTAGTAGTTGGTTGCCAGTCCAAAATGTCCGGCACATATTGTTGTATATTTTGCCTGCTTCATGGAGCGAAGTGTCAGACGGCTGATTAATGCTTCCTCCGGCGTACCGTCAATTTTCAGCAAAAGCTTCTGCAATTCCTTCGGATGGATTTCATCCTGTCCGATATGGATGGTATAACCGAAATTATTGATAAACGTACCAAGCTTTTGTATTTTTTCTGTATCAGGGTTATCATGTGTACGGTACACGAACGGCAATTCCTGCCAGAAACAGTCCTGCGCCACTGTCTCATTTGCAATCAGCATAAAGTCTTCAATAATTTTTGTAGCAACATTTCTGTCATACGGTTTGATTTCAACCGGTTTTCCTTTTTCATCAAGGATAATTTTTGTTTCCGGAAAATCAAAATCAATGGAGCCACGCTTCATTCTTTTTTTCCGCAGTATTTCTGCCAGCTCTTTCATAAGCTCAAACATCGGAACAAGCTCTTTATATTCCTCTGTCTCTGCTTCATCATGATCTTCTAAAATCTTTTTTACACTCGTATAACTCATTCTGCGGTCGACTTTTATCACAGTCTCTGCAATCGTGTGGTCAATAACATTTCCTTTTGCGTCAATGTGCATAATACAGCTTAATGCCAGCCGGTTTTCTCCCGCATTTAAAGAACAGATACCGTTTGAGAGTTTGTGCGGCAGCATAGGAATTACGCGGTCAACAAGATATACAGAGGTCCCTCTTTTTAATGCCTCAACATCTAAAGCACTATTTTCCTGAACATAGTTAGAAACATCCGCGATATGAACTCCAAGCTTATAAATATCGCCTTCTTTTACAAGCGTGATTGCATCATCTAAATCTTTGGCATCTTCGCCGTCGATTGTCACTGTCTGCCAGTCTCTCACATCCATTCTGCCCGCCATATCGGCCTCTGTGACTTCATTTGAGACATTTTCAACCTGCTTCATAATCTTTTGGGAAAACTCTACCGGCAAATCATATCCTTTTACAATCGACATAATATCCGTTCCCGGATCATTGATATGTCCAATAATCTCAACGACTTTTCCTTCCGGCTTCTTCCCATTTTTTCCATAATCCGTAATCTCAACTACAACCTTATGTCCGGAAACAGCTCCCTTAGAGCGCTCCTGCGGAATAAATATATCCTGTGCAAATCTTGGGTTATCCGGGACTGCAAAGCCAAATGTCTTACTCTTTTCATAAGTACATACTAACTGGTTTGTTCCTCTCGCCAGTATTTTTGTAACCGTTCCTTCTTTTCTTTTTCCACTGGAATTTTTCGCCAGTGTAACCTGCACCGTATCCATATGAAGTGCTCCGTTTGTCTGCGCTGCCGGAATAAAAATATCCTCATCTTCCCCTTCTACGGTAACAAATCCAAAGCCTCTCTGGTGTGCAGTAAAAATGCCCGTCAGAAACTTTCCTTCCGATTTCACATATTTTCCTTTGCCGGTAACCTCTGCTTTTCCTTCCTCAACCAAAGCCTCTAACACTTCTAAAAGTTCCCCTCGCTGGGATTTCGGTACGCCAAGGACAACCGCCATCTCTTTCGCCTTCATCGGCACATATAATTCATCACAGATGAATTCATATATCATTTTCTTTCTTTCCTGCAATAATTCTTTCTTCATTTCTTCTCCATTTGTATTAAGTATGCTGTAAAGCTAAAAAGAGACTATCGCATTCACGACAGTCTCTTACGTTCCTTAGAAAATTCCTAAATTTAATACAGCAGCAAGTACAATAAATAAAATAACTAAAATCTTTGTAACCTTTACAAGCATTCCTTCCATGGAACGTCCCTTGTTCTTGCCCCAGTAAGTATCAGCTGCTCCGGCGATTGCTCCAAGTCCTGCTGACTTACCTTCCTGCATCAGAATGATAACTGTTAATGCTATACTGATTATAATGAAAATAACTGTTAAAATCATTTTTAAAACTGCCACGATTTTCTCCTCCTACGGCTATAAACTCACAACTCTAATAAGTATAGCATATATTATTTTCTTTTTCAACTATTTTCTACTTTTTTCCATAGCGCCCGAACCGTCCAAGTTCTTCCTCGATGCGCAATAGCTGATTATATTTACTCGTGCGCTCACCTCTGCAT
>CAKRCJ010000302.1 GCA_934307185.1 uncultured Roseburia sp. | reverse complement strand
CAATCCCTGTTGGAATCGAACTCTGACTTATCACTTTCCAACTTCCATAAGTCTCAACCATGATTGAACCTTAGGAGGCGCTTGTTATATCCATTTAACTACGAGAACAAATTCGATATCCAAAACGGATACCTTATTATTATAGCCCAACCTTAGCCAGACTTCAATCTTTTTATTTCAACTTAAGGCACATATTTTTCTGCTTTAATCGCGATAATTAATGCTGCCCTGCAGCCAGATATTTCCCTTAAAGCGTCTGCCAACTGCCGGTTCTCCGAGTAAATCCTTCTGGTTGATACAAAGTGAAAAATCCATGTCATTGCATTTTATATCCATAGCATAGACATTCTCTTTTGTGAGTTCATTCTGTAACAGCCTGCAATCCATGATTTCTCCTAAAATGGAATACTGGTCGCTCTCAATTCCGTAAGGCATAAAATAAGAGTCGACAATACTTAAAATATCTTCGTGAAGTATTCTTCTGGAAAGGAGGGAATATGTATCAATATCTTCTAATGTCAGATTTTCGATTGCATCTTCGTCACCTTTTCTTGCTGCCGCAATCAGACCATTTCTGTCATTTGTACTCTGTTCCATTATCTGATGTTTCTTTTCATCCTTATTTACAGGGAAAAGTATTTTTCCCTCGGTGGACAATGCAGCAAGCACTACTTCGTTTGCCTGACTGAGATAAAACCTATTATTTTTCACTGCAAGATAATCAGCTACATTTTGCAAGTAAAAAATAAGTGTGACACCCAGCCTTACCTCATCGCAAATTCCGGCATAGGATTCCTTCTCAGCATGTTTTTCGATGTCGACCTGCTCTGTGGTAGAAATCTTATCACCGCAAAAGTAAGGATAATAATAGCTCATTTCAAACGTATCATCTTCTGTAAATGTACCTCTTAAGGAGAGTCCGAAAATTTTTCCAAATTCTTTTGATATTTCTACAAACTCATTTCCTTCCGAGTCCTCTGCAACTTTCTGAAACATCGGTCTTTCTATGATTTCTTTAAATACGTTTTCTAACTCTTCTTTCGTTATAGCTGAAAAACCAACTGCTCTTAAGAATTTGTGCATATTACTATCCTCCTTTCACATTTTTATGTAAACCAATTGAAATGTCTTTTTACACGACGGATTTCATTATATAATATGTGTTGCTATTTTGCAACGTTATTTTCACCCATTGCATTGTTTAAAGCTTCCTGCTCCTCACCAGATAGAACAATTATAGAATTTCCATCAATAATTTCCTTAATGTAAGTATAGCAGCCTTCTCTTGTATGCATTGCATTAATAATAAATCCATTATTGCCTACATCAAGCATTGCAAGGGAAAAGCTTAGCTTTCCGCCCATTTCATTTAATGCATCATATTTTACCAGTCCCATTTTCTGATAAGTGCGCTGCATGTTTTTAAATAATGTTTCAATATTTTTTGCATTTTCTGTATTAGACTGAATGAGTTCGTCTACCTGGTCTAATCTTTTTACTAAAGTATCCTCCAGAGTTTTAGCATTTTTCCCACTCATAAAAATCTTATAATTCTTTTTTAATCTTCTCATCTGAACTACGTTTACAATCATCAGTATGATTAAAATAAGTACCAGTGCTGTAAGTCCGATAATGATGTAGTCTGAGTCAAAGCCTAAATACTGTGAAATCATGTTTTTCTCCCTTCTTTTATTTTTTAGTTTATTTTTGTATTGTGCGGAACAAATCCATGATACGATCTAATTCATCCATGGAATAATATTCTATTTCAATTTTTCCTTTTTTATTATCCTTTTGATTAATTGCAACTTTTGTTCCAAGAATTTCCTTCATTTTTTCTTCCAAATCACGGCAGATTGCATTCAGCTTTTCATCAATGTTTTCTGTCTTAGTGACAGGCTTTTCTGTCTTTTCCTGCTGGAGTTTTTTCACCAGCTTTTCTGTCTCTCTTACACTTAATTTTTCATCAAAGATTCGCTGTGCAACAATGTACTGTTTTTCTAAATCATCAATTCCAAGTAAAGCCCTTGCATGTCCGGTAGAAATCATATCGTCAATAACCATCTGCTGGACTTTTTCATTTAATTTCAGTAAACGCATGGAATTGGTAACTGCAGTTCGGCTTTTTGATACGCGCTCTGCTACTTCATCCTGTTTTAAATGAAATTCTGTTAAAAGTCTTTTATATGCAATTGCTTCTTCAATCGGATTTAAGTTTTCTCGCTGAATATTTTCGATAAGAGAAATTTCAACTACTTCCTGTTCGTTTAATTTTCGTATAATAACAGGAATTTCCTTTAAATTTGCAAGCTTTGCAGCTCTCCATCTTCTCTCGCCTGCAATTATTTCGTAATATCCTTCTTTTTCCTGAACAATTAACGGCTGCAATATACCAAACTGTTTGATAGATTCTGCCAGCTCTAACAATGCATCCTCATCAAAATTCTGTCTTGGCTGTTCTCTGTTTGGCTCGACTTTATTTATGTTAACAAAAACTCCATCTACAGATTTCTCATTCTTTTTTTCTACTGTTTTTGGTGAAGACACTTTATTTACACTTACTCTGTCTGTAATCAGGGAATCTAATCCTTTTCCCAATCCGTTTTTCTTTGCGGCAGCCATTCTTAAATATCCTTCCTTTCTATTACTTCTTTTGCAAGTAAACGATAGCTTTCTGCACCTGCTGACCTTGTATCATACATGTTAATCGGCAATCCATGTGATGGTGCTTCTGCCAGACGAATATTTCTTGGAATTAAAGTATCATAAATTTTCGCATCCAAATTACTTCTGACATTTTCTACTACCTGTACAGAAAGGTTTGTTCTGACATCGTACATTGTAAATACAATTCCTTCAATTAATAATTCTGGATTTAATCTCTGCTGTACTAAGTCTATTGTATGCATTAACTGGCTCAATCCCTCCAATGCATAATATTCACACTGAATTGGGACTAATACGGAATCTGCTGTTGTCATTGCATTGATTGTCAGCATATTTAATGATGGCGGGCAGTCAATAATAACAAAATCATAATCATCTTTGACATAGTCAACCGCATTTTTTAATATGTATTCTTTTTCATTAATTCCGAGTAATTCTATTTCTGCTCCTGCAAGATTTACATTAGAAGGAATAATTTTCATCCCATCAACGACAGTATCTGTCATGCTTTCTTTAATTGAACACTCATCAAGAG
>CAKRCJ010000301.1 GCA_934307185.1 uncultured Roseburia sp. | reverse complement strand
GCATGATAGATTCCTCCTTAAAATAATTATTTCTTTTCTGCCAACACCATGCTGATACTTCTTCCTTCAACCTTTGGCGCTTTTTCCACTACTGCTGTATCAGATAAGCTTTCTGCGAAATCGTCCAGAATGTGTTTGCTTGCATTCATATGAGCCATTTCACGTCCACGGAATCTCAATGTAATCTTCACCTTGTCTCCTTTGGACAAAAACTTCTTTGCAGCATTCATTTTGGTATTCAAATCATTTGAATCAATGTTCGGTGACAAGCGAATCTCTTTTAACTCAACCACTTTCTGTTTTTTCTTGGCTTCTTTTTCTTTTCTTGCCAGTTCATAACGATACTTTCCGTAATCGATAATCTTGCATACAGGTGGCTTTGCAGTTGGAGCAATTTTTACTAAGTCAAGTTCTGCTTCCTCAGCAAGCTTTAAAGCTTCTTTTGCTGACATAATGCCAAGCTGTTCTCCGTTCTCTCCAATCAGACGTATTTCTTTGTCTCTGATCTGTTCATTAATCATTAACTCGCTAATGGTATTGCACCTCCAAAATAATTTTTCATGTTTCCACACAAAAAAGTGGATAGGCAGACTATCCACAATCAATCAAATACGCATATGCGATGTTTGAGGTATAAAACCATGAGTCACTGTAACTTTGTGCTCCGGTGAGAGTGGATACTCTACTTTGTTTTCAACAACTTCTATACTATAGCATACTTACATTCATATCGTCAAGTGTTATTTCAAAT
Organism: uncultured Roseburia sp.; assembly: GCA_934307185.1. Taxonomy (GTDB): domain Bacteria; phylum Bacillota; class Clostridia; order Lachnospirales; family Lachnospiraceae; genus Roseburia. The sequence continues at coordinate 2,477 of CAKRCJ010000301.1, read as the reverse complement.
ATTTTTTTCAAAATACAAATCCTTTCTTTGACACAATTTCTTCTTTTTCCTATAATAATGATGTTGGGGCAAACAAACTAATATTTGCAATTTTATGAAAAAATCGGAGGCTGCAACTGCCTATTACAAAAAACTCCAGAAGAAAGGAACAAATATGGACCAGAGAATAATAGATTTACATGTACACTCCACCGAATCAGATGGCACTTTTACACCGGAAGAACTTGTATCCGAGGCAAAACGAGCGGGACTTTCTGCTTTTGCGCTCACAGACCACGATACCTGTGCGGGAATAGACAAGATAACTGCTCTCGCAGAAGAACAGGATATAGAACTAATTCCCGGCATCGAGCTTTCTACCGATTACCATGGAAAAGAAGTGCATATTGTGGGACTATATATTGACACGAAAAATAAAACGCTTTTGAAAAAGACGGAAGAATACCGCAAATGCCGCGGTGAACGCAATGCGCTGATGGTGGAAGCCTTGCAGAAAGAAGGCCTAAGCATCACAATGGAGGCTCTAATTACTGAAAATCCTGACTGCGTTATCACCCGCGCGAATATCGCACGTTTTCTTTACGAGCATGGACAGATAAAAAGCGTCCGCGAAGCCTTTGACCGTTATATCGGCGACCATTGCAAATGTTATGTTGGAAGATTAAAGGTTTCCTCCGCCGATGCTGTCCGGTTGATTAAGGAAGCTGGTGGAACTGCCATTTTAGCCCACCCTCTGCTCTACGGAATGAGTACCGCTAATTTACAGAAAATGATAGATGAATTAAAACCGGCAGGGCTTGATGGTTTAGAAGCCATTTACTCTACTTATACAACAGGCGAAGAACAGCAGATGAAACGCCTTGCAAAAGAAAACGGTCTGCTCATCAGCGGAGGTTCTGATTTCCACGGAACGAACAAACCTGATATTAAGCTTGGAACCGGAAAGGGGCATCTTTATATTCCCTATTCGGTTCTTACGGCAATAAAAGACCACAGGGCTTAGCGCCGGTTTACGGCGCCTGCCCTGTGGCACTTTTTTCCATCTGCTTTTTCCCATCTGAATTTTTTCCCTTTATCGGATTACAAAATAAACTTCTCAATCACCTCTGCAATCGCATCATGATTATTGTCATTCTCCGTCACATAATCTGCTGCTTTCTTAATATCTGTAATTCCGTTTTTCATCGCAATTCCGGTATGTACTGCTTTAATCATTGGAATATCGTTCTGCTCATCCCCAATCGCAAAGGTGCTGGTAAACGGAATGTTTAAAAGCTGGATAAGATATTCTGCTCCGGTACCCTTATCTGTATTTACCGGACAATACTCTAAATACTCTTTGCAGGAAAAGAAAGAATTACATTTGCCTTTTGCCCAGGCTGCGTTTGCCTTCTGGAACCTTTTCAGTTTATCATCCTCTTCTAAATGAATAAGAATAACCTTCTGTGGTTCTTCATCCAGACAGTCCGAAATTCTTCTCGTCAGTTTATAAGACATATGGGAACGTTCCACATAATAATCTAATTCTTTTGTATGCTGCTTTGTCACAATATCTACAGTGTTATATGTCTGTGCATAAATCTTTGCCTTTCCCGCACGGTCAAAAAGCTCCTGTGCAACCTCAATCGGAAGCGAGCTTTTATAAAGCACACGGTCTGCTGCACAGTCATAGATTACCGCCCCATTAAACGCAATCATATAACAGCCCGGACTCGTAAGCCCCAGTTCCTGCACTACAATCCTTCCGGCTTCTACCGGCCGGCCGGTTGCAACCACAAGATAATGTCCCTGCTCTAACATTTTCTGGATTGCCTTACGGTTTTTGTCTGAAATGCTCTTATCATCACATAACAATGTTGCATCTAAATCTACGAAAAGAATTTTATTATTCATAACAACTGTAACCTCCCTCATTCTGCCTCTTAATACTTACCATCTGCCTATACAGGTTCTGCCGGTATAAATACTCTCTCCTGATATGCATGTCCGACTTTTGGAACTGCTGCAACTGCTTCCTCACAAAATGCTGCCTGTGAGCCAATCAAAGCCTTTCCCCGTCTGTCAACTTTTTCATAGCTTCCATCCGGATGTAAAATATGTGCTTTCAAATTGTCTGCTAATTCCACATCCAAAATATGTTTTACTCGTTTCTTTAAATTCTCGTCTAAAACCGGGAACAGAATTTCTACACGCCGGTCTAAATTACGCGGCATCCAGTCTGCACTTCCCATATAAATTTCTTCTGCGCCATCATTAAAGAAATAAAAAATTCTGCTGTGCTCCAAAAAATTACCTACAATGGAACGTACTCTTATGTTCTCACTTACCTCCGGAATGCCAACCTTTAGGCAGCAAATTCCACGGACGATCAAATCAATCGAAACCCCTGCTGCCGATGCCTCATATAAAGCCTCGATAATGCCCGGGTCGCAGAGGGAATTCATTTTTGCAATAATTTTCGCCGGCTTGCCTTCTCT
>CAKRCJ010000300.1 GCA_934307185.1 uncultured Roseburia sp. | reverse complement strand
GCACATAAATCTGTGCCACAACTTCAAGCAGACAATAGCCTGTCATAAAGCCGCCGATATAAAGTCCCTTTATAAAGCCCTTTCCTTTCTCTTTCAGAATGCCTGCATATCCAAATAACAGCAAAACAAAAAATGCCACACATCCTGCTGCAAATTCCGACACCATGCTGTTTCCATAACCCGGAAGGACTGCTGCCTTTGAAAGCAGCGCTGCAAGCAAATCCATTATCCCTAAAAATAAACCAGCAACCAGAATACCAAGCAATACGACTACTGCCTTTGGCAGTCTTTTTATTCTTTCTCTCATGTTCTTCCCCTTTTTACTGTGTAATCATGCCATCTGCATCAATTTTTACCCCGGTGGAAATATCCATCATGTACTGATATAAATCCGCCGCGTTTTTTTCATCCATAAGCTGTGTTGTTGCGCCAGATGCATATGCAGGAATTATCTGATAGGATACTTCCCCATTTTCACCAACCAGAACTTTTAACGCCATTGTCTGGTCAATATTGTATCCAAAAATAAAATTTCCAAGACTGTAAAATACCGGTTTTCCTTCAATATAGGTAATTCCCTGTAAGCAGTGTGGATGTGCCCCGATAATTACATCCGCTCCTGCCTCTACACAATCTTTTGCTATCTTGGTCTGGTAATCCTGCGGATAAACATCCCGTTCAATTCCCCAGTGAAGATATACCGACAGAAAATCGCAGGAATTTTTTGCTTCTTCAATCAATTGTACAAGCTTTGTATCATCATATGCTGTTAACATTCCAGGTGTCTCTATCTCCACTTTCCAGTCTGCAACCGGAACAACTCTTGAAGCCGCAAGAAAACCAAATTTTTTGCCGTTTTTTTCAATAACCTGAAGTTCATATGCCCGCTCGGCTGTCTCCCCTGCACCTGCATATTTAATTCCTGCATTATCTAATGTTGTAAAGGTATCCGATAAGGCTTCCCTTCCAAAATCAAGTGCATGGTTATTGGCAAGCGTCACAATATCGACACCCATTTCCTGTAAAGCAGTCACATACTTCGGGTCACACCGGAAGGTATATTGCTTGTCCTCCATCGCAGTTCCACGGTTACTGAATGGGAATTCATTGTTCACCATAAAAATATCTGCTTCCTGTAACTGCTTTAACAGCACCGGTTCGACTACCTTTTCAATGCCGCCTTTGTCATAATTTGCAGTAAACCAGTTATTAAACAATACATCTCCCGCAAAAATTAATGTGGTGCTTTCTGACGTTGTTTCTTCCGGTTTTGTCTTTCCGGCTTCTGTTTCTATGATTTCTGTTGTTTCCGTTTCTGTTGTTTCCGTTTCTGCTATTTCCGTTTCTGTTATTTCTTCGGTGTCTTTACTGTCTGTTCTCTCTTCCGTTTCGGTTTCTTTCGCTGCTTCCCCGGTATTTCCTGCCGGCTGCTCTACTGCGGTCTTGTTTTCGTCCCTTCCATTCCCGGAATCATCCGACGTTTGTTTTGTCTTTCCGCCGGAAAAGATAATTAACGTCACCATTGTAAGCAAAATAATTAATGATGCCGCGTACAATATAATTCTTGTCTTTTTTCCCATATGACTCTCCTGTCTTTTTATATGATACTCTTATCTTTAACTATAACATAACGAAAAAGAAAAACAACGGATTTTATAGATACACATGATAAGCATAAAAAAATAACCGTCCAGCTCCCAGAAAAAGTTGACGGTTATTTTCAAATAACAATATTTTTTTACTCCGTAGAAACAGTAACATCTCCCACTCCGGCTTCCGCCTGAATTTTTGCCCCTCCGGTTCCATCACTCTCATATTCAGCTGCAAAAGAACCTGTTATTTTTCCATTTAAGTCAATTTCTCCGATACCGGAAGAAAGGTCAAACTGATAATTCTCCTGCTTATCCGGAAGCTCGATATAAATATCTCCAGTTCCTGCTGTTATCGTTAATTTTTCTGAAACATCACCGGAAAAATCAACATCACCGACACCGTTTTGAATGGAAAGCTTGTGATAACTGCCGGCATCCATATCTGCATTTCCGGTTCCGATTTCAAGCTCCGCCTTTTCTTCTACAGCAACCTGATTGACGGTCACATCACCAACACCACTTGATATTTTCAAGCCATGTACGTTAAGTGCCTTGCTGTCAAAGATAATATCACCAGCACCAACTACAATATCCAAAGAAAGATTGTCACACTGCGCCGGCAGGGTAACTATAAACACCGGTCTGTTCTGGAATTTATGCTTTTTGCTGTCGTAACCCACTTTAAGTGTTGTGCCGCTTTTTTCTGCTGAAAAATATTTTTTGTATCCATTTTTCATTTCAACTGTAATATCCGATACCTCAGGAGACACTTTGAAATTTAACTCCGAAACAACATCTAATTGAAGTCTCATGGTGTTTACTTCATCTGCCTGGTAAGACTCTTTTGCACTCTCTGTTCCCGCCGGCTCCGCTTTCATATCTACAAGATTTAAAATCCAGGTACCAAAGGTTTCAACCGCTTCATTGTCCGCCTCATCATTCCAGTCATCCCAATCTTCATCATCTTTTGTATCATCATCTTCTTCGTCATCGTCCCAGTCATCCTCTGTATCATCTATATAACGGCCGCCAATAAAATCGGCATCGCTATAATAAACTCCATCTCTGCCAATGTGCCAGTTTCCAAAAGTGATTTCCTGTGAAAAATTTTGGTGCATAGCCGCAAAACCGCCGCTCATTGCAGTGGCAATCCCGCAGAAAACAATTCCAATTCCCGCTAAAATTGCTGCAATAATTAATGTAATCTTTGTAAACTTTTTCATGCTGCCTCACGCTCCTTTTTCTTTTCAAACGGCTTTTTGCAAAGCTTTGCAATTCCTTTCACTGCCCATGGGACAAACCAGCCAAAGCACCAGACCACAAGCCACACACTAAGCACTCCAAGCGCAAGCACTATAAGTCCGCCACCAAGCAGTCCCATTCCTATCACAATTCCCTCTGTAGCCATATAGCCAATTCCAACTCCTGCCAGAACAAATCCGCAGACCACCAGAGCTGCCATCACTGCAACAACACTGACTGCAAGGCCAAACACACATGCTAAGACTGCGACTGCAATTGCCGCTAAAACAGCAAGCACCGTAAGCCAGATTGGGGAGGTAAGAACTGCCAAAACAACCCAAAGCACCGTCTTTTCTGTCTTATTCTTTTTATTCTCCTGCTTTAACTGCTCCATCGTCGGC
>CAKRCJ010000299.1 GCA_934307185.1 uncultured Roseburia sp. | reverse complement strand
CCTTTAACACAGATATTATGACAAAAATTGGTAACGTAATCGGAAACAACTGCTTATCCGCAGGTGTTGCAATTCTTTACGGACCAGGTAACAATATTCACAGAACTCCTTATGGCGGACGTAACTTCGAGTACTACAGCGAAGACGGCTTCCTTTCCGGTAAAATGAGTGCTTACGAAGTAGCAGCTATCCAGGAAAAAGGTGTTCACGTTGTTATGAAACACTTTGCATTAAATGATTGTGAGCAGGATCGTATCGGTCTTGGTGTATGGCTTTCTGAGCAGGCTGCCCGTGAAGTTTACTTAAAAGCATTCCAGGATGTATTTGAAGAAGGAAATGCAAACGGAACAATGGTTGCCTACACACGTTGGGGATGCATCTGGTCCGGCGGTAACAAAGGATTAATGACAGGTATCATGAGAAATGAATGGGGAAGCAACGGACTTACCATTACAGATAATGTATTGACACAGTATGTCAATGGTCCTGACGGAGTAATGGCAGGTGGTGTTACTACCTTCGATGCAATGCTTCCATATGTAACAAAAGCTCTTCCAGCATACGAAAATGACCCGGTTATGGTTTCTGCAATGCGTGAAGCATGCCACCATGATTTATATGCACTTGCAAACTCTGTTGCGATGAACGGTGTGGGAAAAGATACTACTGTAAAACGTGTGCAGCCAAAAGTGCTTGTTATTTTAAAGACACTTTCTATCGTATTTGTATTAGGCTTTATCCTTTCTCTTGTTATGTTTATCAGAAATAAACGTAAATTTAAAAAGAGCGAAGAATATACAAGCTTTATGGCATGGAAAGCGGAATTAAAACAGAATAAACAGTAAATAAAAATAAATTACATGTTGTTAAAATGTGCAGTGAATATCATTCACTGCACATTTTTTTGTGCAACCATACAAAATGGAAAAAGTGGAAAAAAATCGATAAAAAGTTATTGACAACTAACTATCGTTAGACTATACTAACCAACGTAGAAACGAAAAAGATTATCAATAATCCTGAAAAGATAAGGAAGAGGAAACTATGATGCCTTTAACAATGGTAAAAACAGGTGAGGAGAACACCATTAAAAAAGTCGGTGGAAAAGAAGAAACAAGAAGATTTTTAGAGAACCTCGGATTTGTAGTCGGAGGAGCTGTTACTGTTGTATCTGAGATTGGTGGCAACATGATAGTGAATGTCAAGGAGTCAAGAGTTGCAATTGGAAAAGACATGGCAAACAAAATCATGGTTTAATACAGCCGGATACTTGAATTAGTAAGCAATGGCGGGATGCTTCCCGCCTGCTGATAGATAAAAAACGATAAAAGGAGCCGTTAGAAAATGACATTAAAAGATGTGGCTGTTGGGCAGACAGCAAAAGTCAGAAAGTTAACTGGCGAAGGTCCGGTTAAGAGAAGAATTATGGACATGGGTATCACAAAGGGTGTTGATATTTTTGTCAGAAAGGTTGCACCACTTGGAGATCCTGTGGAAGTTACCGTCCGTGGATATGAATTATCCCTCCGTAAAGCGGATGCTGAAATGATTGAAGTGGAATAATTTTTTTGCCCGTGAGTTATGCAAGACTAACTTTACAGGACATGAAGTTATGAAAATGAGTAGCGGCTACATACTGATACAGCGCTGCGGAAAAGTGAAAAAAGGAGAAAAATCATGGCAGTTAAAATTGCACTCGCAGGAAATCCAAACTGCGGTAAAACAACATTATTTAACGCTCTGACAGGTTCTAACCAGTTTGTTGGTAACTGGCCGGGTGTTACAGTAGAGAAAAAAGAAGGAAAATTAAAAGGACATAAAGATGTTGTTATCATGGACTTACCGGGTATCTATTCTTTATCTCCATACACACTTGAGGAAGTAGTAGCAAGAAATTACCTCATTGCTGAAAGACCGGACGCTATTTTAAATATTGTTGATGGTACAAACATTGAGCGTAATCTTTATCTTTCCACACAGTTAATGGAACTTGGAATTCCGGTTATCATGGCAGTAAACATGATGGACGTTGTGGAGAAGAGCGGTGAGAAAATCCACACAGACAAATTAAGCAGGAAGTTAGGCTGTGAAGTAGTTGAGATTTCTGCATTAAAAGGAACAGGAATTAAGGAAGCAGCAGAGAAGGCTGTAAAGCTTGCAGAGAGCAGAAAAGCAGCAGTCGTTGCACATGAGTTTTCAAAAGATGCTGAGAATATCATTTCAGAGGTAGAAGCTAAGATTTCAGGCATGCCGGAAGAGCAGAAGAGATTTTTCGCAATCAAATTACTGGAAAAAGATGATAAAATCCAGGAAATGATGAAGAGTGTACCGGATGTATCTGCCGAGATAAAAGAGATGGAAGATAAATTTGATGATGATACCGAAAGTGTTATCACAAATGAGAGATATGTATATATTTCTTCTATAATCGGTGACTGTGTCACAAAAAACTCAAAAGAAAAGTTAACAACCTCAGATAAGATTGACCGTATTGTTACAAACAGATGGGCAGCATTACCAATCTTTGCAGTTGTTATGTTTATCGTTTATTATGTATCGGTTACAACTGTTGGTTCACTGTTGACAGACTGGACCAATGACACTTTATTTGGTGAATGGATTGTACCTGGAGCACAGAGCTTCTTTGAAAGTATTGGATGTGCTGATTGGTTAACAGGTCTTATTGTAGACGGTGTTATCTCCGGTGTTGGTGCTGTACTTGGTTTCGTACCACAGATGTTAGTATTATTCATTTTCTTAGCTTTCTTGGAGAGCTGCGGATATATGGCACGTGTCGCATTTATCATGGACCGTATCTTCCGTAAATTTGGTCTTTCCGGAAAATCCTTCATTCCAATGTTAATTGGTAGTGGATGTGGTGTTCCTGGTATTATGGCATCCCGTACCATCGAGAATGACCGTGACCGTAAAATGACAATTATGACAACAACTTTCATCCCTTGTGGAGCAAAGCTTCCAATCATTGCTATGATTGCAGGTGCGTTCTTCGGTAACTCCGGATGGGTTTCAACAAGTGCATACTTTGTTGGTATTGCAGCAATCATCTGCTCTGGTATTATTTTAAAGAAAACAAAAATGTTCGCCGGTGACCCGGCACCATTCGTTATGGAGCTTCCGGCATATCACTGGCCGACTGTTTCTAATGTATTAAGAAGCATGTGGGAAAGAGGCTGGTCCTTCATCAAAAAAGCAGGTACAATCATTCTTTTATCTACCATCGTATTATGGTTCTTAATGAGCT
>CAKRCJ010000298.1 GCA_934307185.1 uncultured Roseburia sp. | reverse complement strand
GGCTTTGTGAGGCAGATTGCGCAGAGGAAATATGAAAGGTTTCTTTGTGCAAAACATTCCGATGAACCTTTAAAGCAAAAATCATGTTCAGCAATGGCTTCCATGATTTTTTAAGTTTCATCTCCATTGCACAAGAAGAAACCTTCCATATTTTCTCTGTGCAATCTGCCAATATAGTTTTTGGACAGAACTGTTGAGGGTAAAATTTTTTATGTATTAATTACATTTTGGACTCGATTTTGTCAAATACATTTTCTGAAGTTCCTGCTGTTGCACCAGTTTTAACAGCTTGCGTTGTAATTTTTCTATCATTAAAATCATATTTAATAACAATATCTGTTATTTTTTGTCCCTCAGTAGAACCAAAAACAGAACCTAAAGAAAATCCAGATGCAGAACCATCATATGTTAATTCCTGAATTTCCTTTGCTAATTTTTTCTGAACATCAGTAGTGTTTGTTGTTGTTCCATATACATATACAGTTACTGTTCCTCCAGCTGCTTCTTTTTCAACTGCTTCAGCATTAGAACCATATGCTGTCATAGCTGCCGTTGAAAAACTGTTAACAATCTGGAAATCTTTTGCTTCTTTCGATCTGTTAATGTAAGGAATAACCTGTGTACCAACAATACCTACAAGAATTGCCATTATTGCGATAACGATGATTAATTCTACTAATGAAAATCCCTTGTTATCCTTTTTTGCTTTTTTGAGTTTCTCCATAAATTTCATTTTCTTCTCCTCCTATATGTTATAGAGTTTTTTTATGAGGCGATGGATGTTTTTTTATTTTCCATCTGCCTTTTATCAAGCGGTTTCATGGCAACCGCAGGATAAGCTGTTTTATCCGACTGCATTATAAAGGCTGAACATCGGCATCATAACTGCAAGGATGATTGGCACAACAATGAGTGCCATTATGATGATGATTAATGGTTCGATAGCTGCAAGCAAGGCTTCTGTTGCCATCTGCACTTCTTCGTCATAGTAATCTGCAATTTTATCAAGCATGTCCTCTATATTACCGGTTTCTTCTCCAATGCCAATCATATGATAGACCATTGGCGGAAACACTTTGCTGTCACGCAACGGCACAGAAAGAGGAATACCATCTTTGACCTCTTTTTCTGTCTTTATCAAAACCATACGGACAATCTGATTTTTCATAATTTTCTGAACAATATCAATTGCATCTACAAGAGCAACACCGGAACCTAACAATGTACTCAAGGTTCTTGCAAGCTGCGCAGATGCAGATTTTATCGTAAGATTTCCAAACAATGGAAGTCTTAGCTCTAACACTCCGAAAAAAATTGCTCCATGCTCTGTTTTTTTGAATTCCCGGATAAAAAAAACAGCGATTACAAGAAAAGCCAGAATAAAGTACCAGCTATGCAGCAATCCTTCACTGATTGCCATAACCGCTAATGTAATTCCCGGCAATTCTGCCCCGACATCTGCAAAAGACTCTGTGAAAGTAGGAACAATTTTTACCATCATAATAATGACTACGCAAATGATAACACAAATTAATATTGCAGGGTATATCATTGATTTACCAATCATTCCTTTTAAATGTGCATCTTTTTCAAAATAACTGCCCAATCTTTTAAAGGAAACATCCAACCCACCGGAGGCTTCTCCTGCCGCAACCATATGTATCATAATTGTTGGGAATATTTTCGGGTGGTCTGCCATTGCATCTGCAAGCGTTGCACCCTTTTGTACCGAATCCCTGACCTCTTCAATCGCCTGCTTAAACCGCTTGTTTTCGGACTGCTCCGCTAACATCGTAAGCGCATCAATTACTGTTACACCTGCATTTAAAATGCTTTCAAACTGTCTGCAAAATACGCTTAGTTCCCTTGGTTTTACTATTTTTCCTATATGAATTTCAATATCCCGGTTTAAGGCGCTTGCTACCGCCAATGAAACAACTGTGTTGCCAGCCGCGCGAAGCTCTGTTCTTGCTGCCTCCTCATTTGCTGCATCAAGTGTTCCTGTTTTTGTCTTGCCGGTGGGAGTAATAATCTCATATTTATAACCTGGCATGTGTCTGCCTCCTAATACAATTTTTCCTGCATTGCCTGCGCATTCTGTGCGAACTCAACCGCCTTTGCCCCATCAATTTTATGTTTCAGGTATAAATCAAATAATGCATCATCCATTGTCTGCATTCCGATTTTTCTGCTGGTCTGAATCATCGAATCAATCTGATGTGTTTTTCCTTCACGAATGAGGTTTTTAATGGCAACGGTTCCATGCATGACTTCAAATGCCGCTACCCTGCCCCTGCCATCTACGGTTGGAAGCAATTGCTGTGAAATAATGCACTCTAACACAGAAGCCAACTGGATACGGATCTGTGTCTGCTGGTGCGGTGGGAACACATCGATAATTCGGTCAATTGTAGGTGCTGCACCAATTGTGTGAAGTGTTGAAAAAACAAGATGGCCTGTCTCAGCCGCGGTAATTGCCGTTGAAATTGTATCAAGGTCTCTCATCTCCCCGACAAGCACGATATCCGGATCTTCACGTAACGCCGCCCGAAGCGCATTTGCATAGGTGATTGTATCAAGACCAATCTCTCTCTGGTTTACAATTGCTTTTTTGTGATTATGTAAATATTCGATTGGGTCCTCTAGTGTAATAATATGTACGTTCTGCTCGTTGTTAATAATATCAATTAAAGAAGCAAGTGTTGTTGACTTACCGCTTCCGGTAGGCCCTGTCACAAGGACAAGTCCACGTTTCTTATGGGTAAGCTCAATCACCGACTTTGGAACACCTAATGAGTCTGCCGCCGGAATCGTCGTTCCAACAAGACGGAGTACTGCCGCATAAGAACCTCTCTGTTTGAATGCATTCACACGAAATCTACCAAGCTCCGGAATTGAATATGCAAAATCAACTTCGCCGACCTCTTCGATATGCTGTTTCTGTCTCTGGGAAAACATTGACTCCACAAGCTCTTTTGCATCTTCCGGCATAATCCGTTCAAACATGCTCATCTCCGTTAACTTTCCACGAATTCTGCATTTCGGTCTTATACCAACTGTAATATGTAAATCAGATGCCCCGTTCTCCTTTGCAATTGTCAAAAGATTTTTAATGGTCATCTCCATTTCTGCTTTTCCCCCTAATCCTCGTAAGTGATACGGCGCAATTCACTGATTGTTGTCGTTCCATCTAAAACATAATCTATCACGCCCTGCCGGAGCGTTGTCATTCCTTCTGCTAATGCAAGATTTTCTATCTCATCCGCATTGGCACCCTTGCTGATTGCATTTC
>CAKRCJ010000297.1 GCA_934307185.1 uncultured Roseburia sp. | reverse complement strand
GTACACACATAAGAAGATGAAGACTAATGCAGAGACCTCCCTTGAAGTTTTAACAGAGTTACTTCCAAGATTAGAGGCACAGGAAGATTACAGCAATGATGCACTTTATGCAATGCTCTGTGAATATGTTGCAGAAAAAGGGGTAAAGAATGGTTATGTTATGTGGCCAATCCGTACCGCAGTTTCCGGAAAACAGATGACACCGGGCGGTGCAACCGAATTAATGGAAATCCTTGGAAAAGAAGAATCCATCGCACGTATTAAAAAAGGAATTGAACTGCTTAGTAAATAAATTTTGGATACAAAAAGGTCTGTACGTGAAATGCAGACCTTTTTGTGCTCTTAACAATAATCACACTGATAACAGGATAAAAGAAAGAGGTTTATGGAAAAAAGATATAATGACTCCCAGGTGAGAGCAATTCACCATTTTAAAGGTCCATGCCTGACGCTTGCGGGACCAGGCTCCGGCAAGACGGCGGTAATCACAGAGCGCACGAAGCATCTGATTGACGGATATGGTGTAAATCCATCCAATATACTGGTGATTACCTTTACAAAGGCGGCCGCCACAGAGATGAAAAACCGCTTTGCAGATCTTATGGGAAACGGCTCTTATCCGGTTACGTTTGGAACCTTTCATGCTGTTTATTTTAGTATTTTAAAGCATGCCTATCATTATAATGCAGGGAATATTGTCAGGGAAGAACAAAAATATGCCCTGATGCGTGAGCTTGTACAAAAGTATCGTTTGGAATATGAAGATGAGTCTGAATTTGTATTATCTATTCTTGGAGAAATCAGTATGGCAAAAAATACCGGGGTATCCATCGAACATTATTACTCCACCAATTGTGCGGAAGATATTTTCAGGAAAATATATAAAGAATACCATGAATATCTGCAGAAGCATAAACTGATTGATTTCGATGATATGCTTGTATATACCTATGAATTATTTAAAGAGAGGAAAGATATTCTTAGCGCATGGCAGAAAAAGTTCCGGTATATTTTAATTGATGAGTTCCAGGATATTAACCGGCTTCAGTTTGATATTATTAAAATGCTTGCAGCACCGGAAAATAACCTGTTTGTCGTAGGCGATGATGACCAGTCCATCTACCGGTTCCGTGGGGCAAGACCGGAGATTATGCTTCATTTTAAAGATGATTATCCGGGGGCGGTACAGATTTTGTTAGACACGAATTACCGTTCGCAGAAAAATGTGGTGGAGGCTTCTTTAAACTTAATCAGTCACAATGCAGAGCGTTTTCAAAAGGATATTAAAGCGGCAAACGAGGCTTTAAGTGAAGTAGAATATGCGGTATTTAAAAGCCAGAAGGAAGAAGCTGCAAAGATTATCTGGGATATTCAGACACATATGGAAAAAGGCGGGAAATATGAGGATTTTGCGATTTTATTCAGGACAAACACACAGCCGCAGTATATGATAGAAAAGCTGTTAGAATACAATATACCGTTTCGTATGCGCGATAAAATTCCAAACCTGTACGAACACTGGATTGCAAAGGATATCTTTTCCTATATAAAAATTGCAAGAGGAAGCCGTTTCCGCAAGGATTTTTTACAGATTATGAACCGCCCGAAGCGCTATATCAGCAGGGAGTCACTGGATGAGGATATCGTTGCCTTTGATGTATGGGAATGGTTTTATGAGGACAAACCGTGGGTGGCAGAGCGGATTTCGCGTCTGGAGGAAGATATAAATATATTGGCAGATATGACACCATATGCTGCGGTCAATTATATCAGACGTGGAATAGGCTATGATGATTTTTGCGCAGAATATGCAGATTACCGGAGAATGAATGCAGATGATTTGTACGAGGTGTTAGATGCGCTTTTACAAAGTGCAAAGGGATATTCTACATATGACGAGTGGTTCGACCATATTGAAAACTATTCGAAGGAACTCGAAAAAATGTACCGGGAAAAAAATCAGAATATGGAGAGCGTCGCATTAGCAACGCTGCACAGCTCAAAAGGGCTAGAATATAACGATGTTTATATTATAGATGTAAATGAGGGAATTATGCCTTATAAAAAGGCGGTTTTGGATAATGAAATCGAAGAGGAGCGCCGCATGTTCTATGTCGGAATGACAAGGGCAAAAAAACATCTGCATCTTTATTCGGTTGCACAAATGAACCATAAAGATACAGATGTTTCAAGATTCATAAAAGAATCAAAGGCGATAAAAAAAGCTTAATCGTCTAAATCTTCAAATTCTGCTTCGTCGAGAAGCTCATCGAAACGGTCGGATACAACCTCATATTCGTCGTCATCTTCGATGTTCTCTAAGGAAGGATTTCCCTCACTGTCTTCAGAATAACGATAAATAAATACTTCGCTTTCCTCACTTGGATTTTCATTTTCATCTACAGGGAGGAGAGCAATGTAATCTCGTCCATCTGCTTCGAAAATAGTAAGAATCTGGCATTCCATGGAACTTCCGTCATCAAGGTCAAGTGTTACAAACATGTCTTCGTCGTCTACATTATTTAACTGATTTTTTTCTGCCATTGGGCACCTCGCATAATATATTTTAGATGATTGCCTGTACAAACATGTCCGGGCGTTCTTCTAAGTTAATGAAATTGCCATTGTGAAGTTCAATCGTTGGTCTCGTTAATTTCTGATTAATCAGAACAATCTTTCCCTGTGAACCGTCACTTAACAAAACTTCATTGTTGATATAAGTATTAGCAATATGTTCTAAAAATGTCAAGATATATTTTGGACTAAATTGTGTCAGTCCTTCATTTTCAAACATGGCAATAACTTCAAACGGACAGAGACCATCGCGGTAACAGCGGTTTGCGGTCATTGCGTCATACACATCTGCAATAGATACGATAGAGGTGAAATCATCAATTTCATCCCCTTTTCTGCCAAAGGGATAACCCGTTCCGTCAAAGCGCTCGTGATGATAAAGTGCTGCATTTTTTACCCGCTCGTCAATGGATAAGTTTTTCAATAAATTGTAACCTAATTGCGGATGTTTTTTTATTTCTTCGTATTCTTTGTCGGTGAGTTTTCCCGGCTTGCCGATAATGGAATTCGGTATTTTTGATTTCCCGATATCATGTAAAAGTCCACATAAAGTTAAAACATTTAATTCGTCTTCGGTAAAATCCGCCCATTTTCCAACGAGACGTGCAATTAATGCAACATTGATACTGTGTGCATAAGTGGAATCATCAATCTGGCGCATATTGTGAAGCATGTCAAACATGGAGATTGTGGTACTGTTTTGTTGGAAAAGAGACAGAG
>CAKRCJ010000296.1 GCA_934307185.1 uncultured Roseburia sp. | reverse complement strand
CCACTACTCCATGATGGCAGACCTTCCGGGTGCTTTAAAGGTTAAAGTTTTACTTGCCCAGGCATTATTCGGAAATCCTGATATTCTGCTTTTAGATGAGCCTACCAACCATTTAGACTTAGATGCAATTTCCTGGTTAGAGGAGTTCCTTATTAATTTTGAAAATACAGTTATCGTCGTATCCCACGACCGTTACTTCTTAAATAAGGTATGTACAAATATCGCAGATATCGACTATGGCAAAATCCAGCTTTATGCCGGAAACTATGATTTCTGGTATGAGTCCAGCCAGTTACTTGTAAAACAGATGAAAGAAGCCAACAAGAAGAAGGAAGAAAAAATCAAGGAATTACAGGAATTTATCTCCCGTTTCTCCGCAAATGCTTCCAAATCCAAACAGGCTACTTCCAGAAAACGTGCCTTAGAGAAAATCCAGTTGGATGAAATCCGTCCATCCAGCCGTAAATATCCATATATTGACTTCCGTCCAAGCCGTGATATCGGAAATGAGGTTCTTACCGTAGAAGGAATTACAAAAACAATCGATGGGGTAAAGGTTCTTGACAATGTTTCCTTTATCGTCGGACACGAAGACAAGATTGCTTTTGTCGGCGGTAACGAATTAGCAAAAACAACTTTATTTAAAATTCTTGCCGGAGAAATGGAACCGGATGCAGGTTCTTACAAATGGGGTGTTACTACAAGCCAGTCCTACTTCCCGAAGGATAATACTGAAATTTTTGACACAGACCTTCTTATTGTCGACTGGCTGACACAGTTCTCTGAAATCAAAGACGCAACTTATGTACGTGGTTTCTTAGGACGTATGCTTTTTGCAGGGGAAGATGGAACAAAGAAAATGCGCGTTCTTTCCGGTGGTGAGAAAGTTCGTGTACTACTCTCCCGCATGATGATTCAAGCAAGCAATGTCCTTATTCTTGATGAGCCGACTGACCATTTGGATATGGAGTCCATCACCGCTTTAAATAACGGTTTAATCAAGTTCCCGGGTGTCATTCTTTTTGCTTCCCGTGACCACCAGGTTGTTCAGACAACTGCAAACCGTATTATTGAATTTTTACCAGACGGTACATTTGTCGATAAGGTATCTACTTATGATGAATATCTTGAAAATGATGAGATGGCACGTAAACGTCAGGTTTATAACATGTCTGATGATGATGCTACCGATAACTAAAAAAGAATTCGGAAACAGATAATGTTTTTCTGACAGGCTGCCGATACTTCTGCTTTGGGGCGAAGTATCGGCAGTTTTTATCGTTTTAATTCCGTTATTCTTCTTCCGGCGGGTCAGAAACCACCCACACTTTTTTCCCGGAAAATCCAAAGCCCAGCTTATAGATATGCTCTTTTGGGATACCATAGGCAAGAAGGTCTGCTTCATAGTTTTTGTCCTGAATTTGTTTTAACGCATTCTCTGCTGTCTGCTGGATTGTTTTTTCCTTTCTCTCATTAAACACTTTAAATTCCAGAATATACGCATCTTTCTTTCTGTCAAATGGATAGATGGCAATATCATATCTTCCCTTGCCGCTTTCCCGATTGGATACAATCCGGTATTCTTTTCGCATCGATACGATAAGTCCCAGAACAAGACCATGATAGAAATTTTCCGGCACACGATTTCCTGTATTTGCACCACCATCAAAATAACTCATAGAGCTTTCCGTGATATCTTCCATAATGCCAATCAAATCATCTGTTCTGTGCTTTGTCAGTGCTCTTGTAAATTCTTCATAAGCTATATTGCCATTTGCAAACATTGCTACAATCTCCGTTCGAAACATCGCCATAACTTCTTTATTCGTCACGGAAACGTCACATTCGGTCAGTTCATTATTCTTTACAACATTCTCTGCTTTGATATAACCAACAGAAAGAAGCAGTGACCACAGACTGTTTTCATCTCCGTCAAGAAACTGGAACGTAATATTTTCATTAATTACTTTGTGTACCGGTTTTCCCTCCATCAATTCTTCAATCTCGTACTTCTTCTCAAACGGGTGTCTGCGGATAATATCCCCAATCAGTTTATTACTGCTTGTAAGAATCCAATATGAGACAAGCTGCCGCTCCCGCAGGTAATTAACAATCGACCATGGATTATAAATATCCTTCTGATGACCAATAATAAATCCATCGTACATCTCCTTGACTTCTTTCATGTCATCTATGTTCTGACATTTTAATGCATCTTTTACTTCCTGTTCTGTAAAACCACAACAGTCACTGTAAATATCATCTGTAACTGTAGCAACCTGTAAATTATTCAAATCTGAAAACAGGGAGTTCTTCGATACTTTTGTAACACCGGTAATAATCGCCCTGCCAAGGTATTCATTTTCTTTCAGCGTATTATGGAATAACTGCCGGCAGGTAGTAATCATCTCCTCCCAGTAGCCATCTGTATATGCCTCGATTAACGGGGTATCATACTCATCAATGAGAACAATCGGCTTTACACCAAAATGTTTATATAACATTCCGCACAGATTGTTAATTGACCTCTCTATATAATTCATATCATTATAAAAAAAGGCCTCCCTTGTTTTTTGAAACAGTCTCTTATCTTCTTCACTTAACCTCGGACTGTCCAACAGATATTCATGTTGGCCGTACATACTGCCCAACTGCGTCATCATTCCACGGACAGACTGCTTGTAATCGATGCCTTTACAGCTTCCAAAACTCGTAGAGATTACAGGAGTACTGCCAAACATGCTCCGGCTTTTTTCGTCCTGCCAGACACGTAATTCACTAAAATATTCCGGGTGTTCTTTGTATCGTGGGTCAAAAAACATTCGCACCGTACTAAGCAGTGTCGTCTTTCCAAATCTCCGCGGTCTGGTAATTAAGGTAATCTTCGCGCCCTTCTCAATCCACTCGCTGATAAAATGCGTCTTATCTACATAAAACTGCTGCCCGCAGGTAAAATCCCCGAAATCCTGATATCCGAGGCCTACCTTTGCAGAGAGATACGGATTACGCTTTAAAATATCTTTCAAGCCTTCCATATAAGAAATCAGATGTTTTTTCTCCTCTAATAATGCCGTCCGCTCCTCAAATTCCAAAAGCACCTGTTCTCTTTCTGAAACTTTCACATAATAACTGACGGATTTTCCATCGACTGTCCTCTGGATATAGGGCTGTTCCTTTCCATTAATCTTCTTATAAGTCAATGTACCCTTCGGTAACTGTTCTAATCTCTGATTGATATGTTCTATTCTGTCTTTTGGATTTTCCCACATAGATACCTCCAAACATATTGTAAAGTAAAAATGGTTATGATTGGTTATACCTATTC
>CAKRCJ010000295.1 GCA_934307185.1 uncultured Roseburia sp. | reverse complement strand
GGTTTGACCTGACAGAATTAATCCAGGGAGTGATTAATTCATCTGCTATTTTATTGACACAGAATGAGATTAGGTTAGAGTTTAGGAATATGGAGCCGATGTATGTGTGGGCAGATGAATTTAAAGTGGAAGAAGTTGTGACAAATTATCTGAGCAATGCGATTCATCATGCGGAATTTGAGAAAAAAATCACAATCTGGTATACACAGAAAGAGGATTGTGTAAGAGTAAGTGTGTTTAATACAGGAAAACCTATTCCGGAAGAAGATATTGACAATGTATGGATTAAGTTTTATAAAGTGGATAAGGCAAGAACAAGAGAGTATGGCGGCAGTGGAATTGGGCTGTCAATTGTAAAAGCAATTATGGAGTCTTTTCACAGGCAATGTGGAGTGATAAATCATGAAAATGGTGTAGAATTCTGGTTTGAATTAGACACAGAGAAATCAGGGCTTATCAAAGAATAGAACCAGGGAGGAGAACACATGAAAAAAAATAAAGTCAGGGAACTTTTTTTAGGCCTTGCAGGAATGTTTTTTTTGACAGGCTGTGGTACACAGGCATATATTCTGACAGAGAATGAGGAAAATGTGATTGTAAATTATGCAGCGCATACAGTTTCAAAGCACAATGCTTATCAGAAGAGCGGACTGACAAGTATTTCTTTGGCAGAGGAAGAAACCGAACAGTCAGAGGAGAATACGACAGAAAGTGCACAGCAGACGGAAGTGACACCGCAAGAAGAAACATTCACATTAGATGATGTGTATGGCGAATATGGTGTGAACATTTCCTATACAGGAGATATGCTGGCTGCCAATTATACAGAGTCGGATGTGTTTGATGTCAGTGCTCCGGCTGGAAAACAGTATTTAATATTGAATTTTGATATTGCCAATCCATCTGAAGATGATGTTACGGTAGATTTGCTTTCTTCTGCAATGACATATAAGATAAATTATACAGATGAAAAGGGAGAAAGCGCAGAAGCCTCTGGTTATACAACAATTATGACAACAGATTTATCGGTATATGAGGAAACACTTGCTGCAGGGGAAACAAAACAGGCAGTTTTGCTGTTTGAAATTCCGGATTCGGTGTCTGAAGTGACAGATATTGAATTAACAGTCACGAAAAATGAAACAAATTACAAAATAAAGTTATAATTTCTCACAAAAAAAGTGTGAACAAATCGTGTTATATGGTATAATACGTTTAGATGTTATAATAGGTAAAAATATAAATACAATTTTATATTACGCGGGAGGAACATAGATGGATACAAATATTCTATTAGAGTCAGGAACGAATGAGTTAGAGGTGTTGGAATTTACACTGAATAATAATTATTATGGAATTAACGTAGCAAAGATACGTGAGATTCTTACCTATCAGCAGGTAACTCCAATACCAAATGCACATCCTTGTGTGGAAGGTATTTTTATGCCGCGTGATACGATGATGACAGTAATTGATTTGAAAAAATGTCTTGGAATGGCCCCTTCAGAAGAAAAGGGATTGTTTATCATTACTAATTTCAATAAGCTTAATATCGCATTTCACGTAGACCAGGTAATCGGAATTAACCGTGTGTCATGGGAGGACATTATCAAACCGGACTCCACAATTAATACAGAAGAAAACAGCGCAGCAACAGGTGTAATTAAGATGGATAGCAAGCTTGTTGTTATTCTTGATTTTGAGAAAATTGTAACAGACATCAGTCCGGAGACAGGTCTTAAGGTATCTGATGTAGAAGACAGACCAAAGAGAGACAGAAGTGATTCACCAATTCTGATTGCAGAGGATTCACCATTACTTGGCAAACTGATTACAGACTGCTTAAAGAAATCCGGTTATACAAATTTGATTATGACAATGAATGGCCAGGAAGCATGGAACAAATTACTGGAATTAAAAAAGAATGGTACAGTGAGGGATGATGTTCACTGTATTATTACCGATATTGAGATGCCGCTTATGGATGGACACAGATTAACGAAGCTGTGTAAATCAGATGATATAATAAAAGGTATTCCGCTTATTATTTTCTCATCTCTTGTGAATGAGGAAATGAAGAGAAAAGGGGAACAGTTAGGAGCAGATGCCCAGTTGACAAAACCAGAAATTGGTATGTTGGTTGACGCAATCGATGAACTGATTGACAAGAGCATGGACTAAAGCAAGACCAAAAGAAGGGGTGTGATGTTTCATCACATCCCTATTTGTATAAATAATGGACAGAATAAGAAGGAGGCATCAGAGTGAGTAAATCAGAAAATTATCTGGATGA
Source organism: uncultured Roseburia sp. (assembly GCA_934307185.1). Classification (GTDB taxonomy): domain Bacteria; phylum Bacillota; class Clostridia; order Lachnospirales; family Lachnospiraceae; genus Roseburia. The sequence continues at coordinate 1,053 of CAKRCJ010000295.1, read as the reverse complement.
TTTATTGAATGAGGTAGATGGTATGGGACATTCTGACAGGGATGAATCAATAGGATTAGAAGAGGATGATTTGTTTTTAGACGAGTTTGAGCAGGAGCTGCGAAACGATGACAGGTCAGATGATTTTTTAAAGCAGTTTGAGAATGAATTATCAGATAATAAAAAAAAGCAGGTTACAAAGGCAGTCCAGCCGATGCTAGATGATATAGACGAGATTATGGACAGCATCAAGAGCGGTCTTATGGAAGATGAAAAGGAACATCCGGATGATGGTGCAGATGATGCGGATATTATGGATATGTTAAATCAGAATACGGATTTTTCGGATTTTTCTGATACTCCGGAAGAACCACAGCAGAAGAAACCGGAAAAAGCGGATGAACCAGAGGAAGATTTATTTGGAATTGAAGATGGTGATCCTTTTGGTGAGTTAGATGAACTGGGAAAAGCGGATGGAGCAGAGAACGCAGAAGAACTACCGGAAGAAGAAAGCGATAAGCAGGATAAAAGGTCAAAAAGAAAAGCCAAAAAAGAGAAGAAAAAGAAAGAAAAAACAGACGCAGACGGAAAACCAAAGGAAAACTTTTTTGTAAGGCTTGGAAAACTTCTTTTTGGAGACGATGAAGATGAACTTGAAGATGAAAATATACCGGCAGGAGAACCGATAGTGCAGGAAATTGCTGGGGATAATCTTGATATTTTAAAAGAATTAGACAGCGAGCCAAAAGAAGAACCAAAGAAGAAAAAAGAGAAAAAGAAGAAAGAAAAGAAACCGAAGAAAGAAAAACCGGAGAAAAAGGAGAAAAAGCCGAGGCCGAAGAAGGAAAAGAAACCAAAGCCACCGGCAGAACCGGACAACACACCGCCATTGCCAAAGGTTCCGGTTATTTTAATCTTTATTATGGCAGCTTCCATTCTTGTTTTAATCATAATGGGAACAAAGCTTTTGGGATATTCGAACAGTTTTGCGGACGCAGAGCTGCTCTATGGACAGGGAAATTATACGGAAGCATTCCGGGCAGTCGCAGGAGTAAATACCAGGGAGAAGGACAC
>CAKRCJ010000294.1 GCA_934307185.1 uncultured Roseburia sp. | reverse complement strand
TTTTTGTAATGCTTGCCGGACGAAGGATAGTATGAGCATCCTTTTCATACAAAACGGTTCCGGTGGAAGCCTCCATTAAAAGAACACTTGGAGCGGATACATTTAAAGCTGCGGTATTTTTCTCCGGTGTCCTGGCAGAAGTATCATTTTCATAAAAAAGAGGAAAACCGTCGGACGCATACACAAAATAGCTGCTGCCAAAAAGCAGGCAGAAGGATAAAATTACAGAACAAAAAAAGCGCATTGGGATACCTCAGGAATGCTTTTACTTCATTTTAGTGTGCAAACCTGTACAATATGCTTGCTTTTTTTCTTTTTTCCATATAGAATTGATATGTTAGTGAACTATAAAGAAAAGGGAACATCACTTATGGAATTGACCGTAAAGCTTCAGGTGTTTGAGGGTCCGTTAGACCTGTTACTGCATCTGCTCGAAAAGAATAAAGTGAATATTTATGACATCCCAATCGTAGAAATTACGAATCAATATATGGAGTATATTGCAGAGATGAAGCGGAATGACTTAAATGTTATGAGTGAATTCCTTGTTATGGCAGCTACCCTGATAGATATTAAGTCCAGAATGCTTCTTCCGAAAAAACAGAGCGAAGAAGAGGAAGAGGAAGAAGACCCGAGGGCAGAGCTTGTACAGCAGTTATTGGAATATAAGATGTATAAATGCATGGCGTATGAGCTTCGGGACAGACAGCTGGATGCAGAGCATGTACTATTCAAAAAACCGACCATTCCGCCGGAGGTAATGCAGTATGAGGAGCCGGTGAATTTAGAGGAACTGGTATCGGATTTAACACTTGCCAAGCTTAACCAGATTTTTAAAGCCATTATGAAAAAGCAGGCGGATAAAATCGACCCGGTGCGCTCGAAATTTGGAAAAATAGAAAAAGAGGAAGTGTCGCTTTCTGATAAGATGGAATATGTGGAAGCGTATTGCAGGACACATAAAAGCTTCAGCTTCCGAAATCTTTTGGAGGCGCAGACAGGCAAAATGGAAGTAATTGTAACTTTTCTTGCTATTTTGGAAATGATGAAAGTTGGAAAAATTTATATTTCACAGGAACATACGTTCGGTGATATAGAAATTGAATCAAAAATTGCAGCATAGAGGATGATATGAGTAAAATAAATTATGAAGCAATCGTAGAGGCTATTCTTTTTACGATGGGGGACTCTGTTGAACTTGACAAAATCGCAGATGCATTGGAATTGGGAAAAGACGAGACAAAAGATATTATTGAAAAGTTAATGAAAAAATATGACAGTCCAAAAACCGGAATGAAAATCATAGAACTTGATGGTGCTTATCAGATGTGTACCAAAAGTGAAATGTATGAATATCTTATCCGGATTGCAAAACAGCCGAAAAAACATGTTCTTACGGATGTTTTGCTGGAAACGCTGTCGATTATTGCCTACAAGCAGCCGATTACAAAAATTGAGATAGAAAAAATACGTGGCGTTTCCTGCGACCATGCAATAAATAAGCTTGTGGAATACAATCTTGTCAAAGAGCTGGGAAGGTTAGATGCGCCGGGAAGACCGCTCCTTTTCGGAACAACGGAGGAATTTTTAAGAAGCTTCGGGGTACAGTCCTTAGATGAACTTCCGATGTTAGACCAGGTACAGATTGAAGAATTTAAGCAGGAAGCGGAAGAAGAAATGAAAGTAAAATTAGATATTTAAAGCACACTGTCTGTAATAGGAAGAAACTCTTTCATATTACAGATTTTTTTTGCATATAAATGGGTGAAAAGCAAAAGAGGGTTCGTATGTTAAAAAAAATAACAGCACTCATTGCATGCATTATCATTGTGATTACTTTTCCACAGAACATTCCCGCGGCAGAGGAAGCACCGGAGGAGACGGAGCTTTTTGCAAAAGCCGCAGTGCTTATGGATGGTGACTCCGGAAGAATTTTATATGGAAAAAATGAAAGTGAAGCTTTGGCAAATGCAAGCACGACAAAAATTTTAACGTGTATCATTGCACTTGAAAACTGTGACTTAAATCAGACTGTTGAAATATCCACAGAGGCGTCTAAAGCACCAAAGGTGCATCTTGGAGCGCACGCCGGGCAGAAATTTTATATGGAAGACCTTATTTATGCAATGATGTTAGAATCCTTTAATGACTGCGCAGTTGCGATTGCAGAACAGATTGCTGGGACGACGGATGGGTTTTCGGAGATTATGAACCATTATGCGGAAAAAATCGGCTGTAAAAATACATTTTTCCTTACACCAAACGGATTGGACGCACAGACGGAAAAAGGCTTTCATCATACAACGGCAGAAGACCTTGCACTTATCATGCGCTATTGCATCAAAATTTCTCCGAAGGCAGATTTATTTTTAAAAATCACAGGGGAAGAACAACATCAGTTTACGGATTTGGAAAAAAAGAATGCCTATCACTGTTACAACCATAATGCTTTTTTGAAAATGATGGACGGTGCGATTTCCGGAAAGACCGGTTTTACCGGAAATGCAGGTTACTGCTATGTGGGAGCTTTGTGCCGCGATGGAAAAACCTATATTGTTGCGCTGTTAGCCTGCGGCTGGCCGAATAATAAAACGTACAAATGGTCGGATACGAAAAAGCTTATGCAGTACGGGCTTTCTTCCTTTGAAAAAAAAGAACTGGATACGGTTACAATAGATAAAGAAAAACTAAAACCGGTTCCGGTAGAGGATGCAAAAGGAGACTATATCGGGGAACAGGTGTATCTGCCGATTGTGTTAAAAAAAGAAAAAGACATATCTGCAATTCTTCTAAAGAGCGGGGAGCAGGTGACGGTGGAGTATAAAATTGCAGGGAAACTGACGGCTCCGGTAGAAAATGACTGCTATGTGGGAGCGGTTTATTTAAAGCTTGGTGACACGGTTTTAAGGGAATACCGGGTGGAAACAACAGGGCAGGCAGAGAAAATTGATTTTAAATGGTGCTTTCTGCAGGTATTAAAGACAGCCTTTTAAGTATTAAAAAAAATACGTCAAAAAATTAACAATTAGCTTGAAAATTGTCTGGAAAAGATATACAATTACCATAGCGAAATTTGTTAATTTTTTTATAGATGGAGGGCTAAAGAATGAGTAGTAGTAATGATAGCTTGGCAATGCAGCGTATTACCAGGTTAGTCGATGAGAACAGTTTCATGGAAATCGGTTCTCTTGTAACAGCAAGAAATACAGACTTTAATCTTGCAAACACAGATACACCTTCAGACGGTGTAATCACAGGTTATGGTTTAATTGATGGTAATCTGGTATATGTTTACAGCCAGGACGCATCCGTATTAAACGGAACAATCGGTGAGATGCATGCAAAGAAAATTGCAAATGTCTACGAC
>CAKRCJ010000293.1 GCA_934307185.1 uncultured Roseburia sp. | reverse complement strand
CTTTATAGGTTACCGTCCAGACTGGAAGCAGCACATAATTCCAGTGCTCATTCTTCGGAACAGCAGAAAGGTTATTCACCGATACAGAATTATAGCCGGATACCGTTCCCCGCAGGAGCTTCTCTGCCGACTCTTTCATTGCCTTTTTCATTTCCGTTTCCACTGCGTTCTTTTCGATATCTCTTTTTTCTGCCAGGAAACCGGACAGATAACCCATGTTAAAGTCCTTCATCTCATCAAACTTATACGGAAGCACTCCGTTCATTAATTTGACATTCGCCTTCTGTAAGGCATTCGCGGTCATATCTTTTAAGTCCACCTCACCAGTGCGCTCAATCTGATAGAACTTTGTCTCGGTAAATTCTTCATCACCGGTGCGCCATACACGGATTTTTCTTCCCTCGCCCTGCAATTTTCCATTTACTGTTGCATCGTAGACCCAGTACGGGAAATAAACACCGCTTAAGCTTTCAATCTGTTTTTTATCAAAAAACGCCTTCGGCACATATTTCTTTTTTCCAACATACTCTAAAAAACGTTTTTCCGCTTCTTTTTTTGATACCTTAAACGGAATGACCTTGTTCGGCAGATATTTTCCCTCCAGCCTTTTTCCAATGACAACCGGATTATGGCAATAATAACAGAACGTTGCCGCCGTTGTCGCATCTGTGACAATCTCTGCACCGCAGGATGGGCAGTTATAAATCACTGCCTCCTCTTTTCCTTCTGTCTTTTGTTCTGTCTGTGCCTTTTCTTTATCCTCAGTTTCCTCTTTTGGCTGTACTTTTTCTTCCGTCTCCGCCGGTTTTAATGCATCCAGTTCTTCCTGCGTAAATTTTGAGCCACAGTATTCGCATTTGTAGTTTTGTGACTCCGGGTCAAAAATCAGCTCTCCGTCACAGTTTGGACATTTAAAACTGATAACTGCCATACTTAGTTCCTCGCTTTTCCACAATTACTACAGAATTTGCCTTTATTTACAGTTCCACATTCGCACGTCCACTCTGCTGCCGGAGCTGGTTTTCCACATTCACTGCAGAACTTTCCGGTATTTACCGTTCCACATTCACACGTCCAGCTTCTTGCAGGTGCCGGGGCCGGCTTTCCACACTCACTGCAGAACTTTCCGGTATTTACCGTTCCACACTCACACGTCCAGCTATTTGCCGCTGCTGTCTGGGCTGGTGCAGGTGTTGGTGCAGACTGCTGCATCTGGTTATTCATCTGATTTCCTGCCATTCCGGAGGTCATCGCGTTCAAGCCTTCCATGGAGGTGTTAAACTGCTGCATTCCCATACCGACTCCCATGAAACCTGCCATGGCACCTCCGGCATTCGAACCGGCATCTCTTACACCTTCTGTTAAATTTTTAACAGCCATTCCACGTAAAACGCTCGCATCACCGCCAAGCATTGCGCCTTCATTTCGCATGTTGATGAGCTTTTGGGACTCCTCATCATAGGAAACGCTGGCAATACCTACTGCCTGGATTTCCATACCTCTGGTCTGGTTCCACTCCTCGTCAAGTGTTGTGGACATATATTTTCCAAGCTCACGGGCTTTTGAAGATACGTAGGAAATACGTGTTCCGTCTGCTGACATCTGGTTAATTGAGGACTGCAATGCCTCTAAAAACTCTGACAGATACTGCTCGTTAATTTCGTCAATTTCCACCCGGTCTTTATTTCTCGGAATGACTTCCGCATAGAACTGAAGCGGATTGGTAATTTTGATGGAATAAGTACCATGCGCCCTTAAGAAAAGCTCTGCATTATAAAAATTATCAAAGTAATTGATTGGATTTCTTGTACCAAATTTAATTCCTTTGATTTCCTGTAAATTGATAAAAAATACCTTCTGCTTGGTTGGTGTCTGTCCGCCATATTTTACCCTGTTAAAGGTTTCCTTTACACTGTCCCCCAACTGTCCATTGAACAAGGAAGGGAGGGAGGAATTATCTACTTTATAGTATCCCGGCTCTGCGGTGTAATCTACCACTTTTCCTCCGTCCACAAGCATCATAAATTGATTGTCGTAAACGTGGATCACGGAGCCATCGGAAACCGTATTATCTGTTCCCTTGGTGTTTTGTCCTCTCCGGATTAATACACCGCTTGTAAAGACGGTTTTATCCCCCATGTCATCCGCTTCATATACCTCTAACCACTGGTCTGCAAACGCCCCTCCAATTGCCTGCGCTGCCGCTTTAATAATTCCCATAACTATTCTCCTTTCCGTATTTTAAAAATACTTACACATGATGATAATCTACTTCATAAAACCGGTGAAGTGTCCACACTTTTAAGTTAATCGGTGTAATTGCAAGCCCACAGTATTCGCAGTACATCGCACCAAGATTTGTGACCGGCGCACCGCAGTGCGGGCAGGTAGTTCCAACGGCATTGTCAATTTTTGCCAGCTTCTCATCCTGTATGTACATCACTTCAATGTTATACTTTGTCTGCTCTAATCTGTTTTCATCCCCGGATATAAGCTTTCCATCTTTTTTCTTATAGTGAAAATGTTCCACTGCACTCTGGAAAGTAACAATGCATTTTCCCTGCTTCTTTTCATAATTGGCAATTTCGGTGCGGTGAATGTGAATTTGTTCATAAACCTCACGTACACCTTCGGAACGGTTCATTTCGATTGTATTCTCAACCTGTTTTTTTAATTCTTCGGTGGACTCTTTTAACAGGGAACTGTCTCCTTCATCAATTGCCCGGAGTGCAGATACTAACATATTCTCCGCCTTATTTTTAAACTGGACAAAATTGAAATCCGGAAAATCTCTCTGTATCTGCGGCTCAAAAATTCTTGTCATGCCAGACACCGACTTCGGGGTTGCAGCAAGCTCATCTGCCTGCTTATTCCACCCTTCGGTCAGCGATTTTGTTCCAAATACCGCCTGTGAAAAATCTTCCACTTTTCTCTTCACTGCATAATATCCTGCGCCAATAAAACCTACAAGCACGACAATTATAATAACCAAAGGAAGCCAGTTATTCATCCTCTCCACCTAATCCCTTCGGGCAGCCTAAGGACAGCCATTTTAAATATCCATTAATAAAAATGTCTATTTTCCCATCCATGACACTGTCGACATTTCCGGTTTCTACTCCGGTACGGTGGTCTTTTACCATCGTGTAAGGCTGCATGACATAGGATCTAATCTGGTTGCCCCAGCCAATCTCTGTCACTTCCCCACGGATACCTGCCGCCTTCTCTGCATTTTCCTGCTCTTTTAAAAGATATAGCTTTGCCTTTAACATCTGCATGGCTTTATCTTTATTCTGATGCTGGGAACGCTCATTCTGGCACTGCACGACAATTCCGGTCGGCAGATGCGTAATACGGATTGCCGAGGAAGTCTTATT
>CAKRCJ010000292.1 GCA_934307185.1 uncultured Roseburia sp. | reverse complement strand
CATGATGTGTGTGAAAGCGCATGAGTTAATTGCAAAAAAGACAGACCATCCACTTCATGTTGGAATTACCGAAGCAGGAACAATTATCAGTGGAAATATTAAGTCGGCAATCGGACTGGGACTGATTTTAAATCAGGGAATAGGAGATACCATCCGTGTATCTTTAACAGGTGACCCATTAGAAGAAATTAAATCTGCAAAATTAATTTTAAGAACACTTGGACTGCGCAAAGGCGGCGTGGAGGTTGTTTCCTGCCCGACCTGTGGCAGAACGCAGATTAATCTGATTGAACTTGCAAATCAGGTGGAAAATATGGTGGCAGATATACCGCTTGACATTAAAGTTGCGGTTATGGGCTGTGTAGTAAATGGTCCGGGAGAAGCAAAAGAAGCAGATATCGGAATTGCCGGTGGAATTGGTGAGGGACTGATTATTAAACACGGTGAAGTGTACAAAAAGGTTCCGGAATCAGAATTGTTAGAAGCTTTGCGCTATGAACTGCTTCACTGGAATGAATAGAAGGGAAAGTTTTCATGTCAAAACTTTTTTTTGATGTGTTTCCGACATTAGATGTATCCGGGGACATGAAAAAAATTTTATCGGAGATGCAGGTGACAAAGGTTTCCATGAACCATGAGAGAGACCATATCCGTGTTTACCTGTTAGGAAGTCATCTGATACATAAAAAGAATATTTTACAGTTAGAGCATGATATTGAGCAGCAGATTTTTAAAGGCAGACGGATGCAGGTAAAAATCATTGAAAAATATCAGCTCTCGGAACAATATACAGCACGTACATTGATGGACATGTATAAGGACAGCATTTTAGAGGAGCTAAAGATTTACAGTCTGATGGAGTATAACCTTTTGCGTTCTTCTAAAATGGAGTTCACAGATGACAGTCATCTGCATCTTGTTTTGGAAAATACAATTATTGCACAGACACGTTCACATGAAATCGTAGAGTTTTTGGAGAAAATTGTATGTGAGCGGTGTGGTATGAATCTGATTGTGGAGCTTGCCTTTGAGGAACCAAAGGAGAGCAAATATAAAAAGAACAGCGATTTACAAATTCAGTTTGAGATTAAAAATATATTAAGCAGCATTAATCTGAAAAAAGAGGATGGACAGGAAACGGAAAATGCACAGAAGGATAAAAAACAGGAAGCTTCTTTAGAAGAAAAAGTAACCTCTGGCAATAAAACCGCTCCTGTAAATGCGGGTGCCACAAAAACTGCAAAAAGCAATACAGAGCAGTCTGTCAGCACAGGAAATATGGCAAAAAAACCGTATGACGGACCAAAGAAGGAATTTAAGAAGCGCTATGAAGGCGGCTATGGCAGAAAGAAATCAGACAATCCGGATGTAATTTACGGACGTGATATTGAGGACGGTGAGACAATCCCATTAGAAAAAATTGTCGGTGAAATGGGAGAAGTCACGATAAAATGCCAGATAATGACCGTTGAGCCAAGAGAAATCCGGAATGAAAAGACAATTATTATTTTGTCGGTTACTGATTTTACCGATTCGATTGTGATTAAGATTTTTACCAGAAATGAAGAAAGAGACGAGCTGTTAGACAATTTGAAAAAGGGTACATTTTTAAAAATCAAAGGTATCACAACTATTGATAAGTTTGACAGCGAATTAACGATCGGCTCGATTGTCGGAATTAAAAAGATTGCAGATTTTACGACGACAAGAATGGATACTAGTCCGGAGAAGCGTGTGGAATTGCACTGTCATACAAAAATGAGTGATATGGACGGTGTCTCCGAATGTAAGGATATTGTCAAACGCGCGATGAAGTGGGGGCATAAGGCGATTGCAATTACCGACCACGGCGATGTACAGGCATTCCCGGATGCAAACCATGCTATAAGTCCGGATGATGATTTTAAGGTTATCTATGGCATGGAGGCCTATCTGGTTGACGATTTAAAGGACATTATTGCAAATTCCAAAGGACAGAGCTTAGATGAGACGTATGTTGTTTTCGACTTGGAGACAACCGGTTTTAGCCCGGATAAAAACAAAATTATTGAAATTGGTGCGGTAAAAGTGCAGGGCGGTGCAATTACAGAACGGTTTTCTACTTTTGTAAATCCGGAAGTTCCTATTCCGTTCCGTATTGAGGAATTAACTTCCATTAAAGATGATATGGTGATGGATGCACCGAAAATAGAGGAGATTTTACCGGAATTTATGAAGTTTTGTGAGGGTGCGATTATGGTTGCCCACAATGCAGACTTTGATATGAGCTTTATTAAGAAAAACTGCATTGATTTGGGGATTGACCGGGAGTTTACCATTATTGATACGGTTGCCCTTGCGAGAATTCTGCTTCCAAATTTAAACCGTTTTAAGCTGGATACGGTTGCAAAGGCGTTAAATGTTTCCCTGGAAAATCACCACAGGGCGGTAGATGATGCCGCCTGCACCGCAGAAATCTTTGTGAAATTCTTAGCAATGTTAAAGGAGCGGGGAATGGAAAACTTGGATGAGGTAAACCAGATGGTATCTACCTCACCGGAAACGGTCATGAAGATGCCGACGTATCATGCGATTATTCTTGCAACGAATGATATTGGACGTATTAACCTTTACCGTCTGGTTTCCCTTTCGCATCTGACGTATTACAATAAAAGACCGCGTGTGCCAAAGAGCGAGTTTGTAAAATTCAGGGAAGGGCTGCTTTTAGGCTCTGCCTGCGAGGCCGGGGAGTTATATCGCGCAATCGTAGGCGGCAGACCACAGGAGGAGATTATAAGACTGGTGAAGTTTTATGATTATCTGGAAATACAGCCGCTTGGCAATAATGAATTTATGCTCCGCAGTGACAAGGAGCCGGTCAACACGATAGAGGAATTACAGGATATTAACAGGCGTATCTGTAAACTCGGGGAAGAATTTAATAAGCTTGTCGTGGCAACCTGTGATGTGCATTTCTTAGACCCGGAGGACGAAATCTACCGGCGCATTATTATGGCAGGAAAGGGATTTAAGGATGCCGATGAGCAGGCACCACTTTATCTTCGGACGACAGAGGAGATGTTAAAGGAGTTTGAATATTTAGGAAGCGCAAAGGCAGAGGAAGTGGTTATTACCAATCCGAATAAGATTGCGGATATGTGTGAAAAAATTGCACCGGTAAGACCGGACAAGTGTCCGCCATTTATCGAAAATTCCGACCAGATGCTCCGTGACATCTGTTATAACAAGGCGCACAGTATGTATGGGCAAGAGCTTCCACCAATCGTAAAGGAACGGTTAGACAGGGAATTAAATTCCATTATTTCGAACGGTTATGCCGTAATGTACATTATTGCGCAGAAGCTTGTATGGAAATCGAATGAGGACGGCTACCTGGTAG
>CAKRCJ010000291.1 GCA_934307185.1 uncultured Roseburia sp. | reverse complement strand
GTGTACCGGAACGTGCCGAAAGAAATTCCGGTGATCGGAACACATGTCTGGCCGGCGCAGGCAGCCGTACATGCCGGCATGAAATACGTTGTAAATGCTATTCCTGACAACTGGCCGATGGCGCTTCATTTATCCGAAGGAAGCGTACACACCATACAGTGCCACAATTCCTATATGGGCTACCGCATTTTAAATGGAATGAACAAAGGCAAAGTAAATCAGCCAATGCCGGCAGACAGTCTTTTGTATACAGGGCATTATATTGACCATGAACTGGTAAGCAATATTGAGACAGACTGCGCAGCGCGTATCAATAGAAAAGAGAACAAAAAACCAATGCGTTTCCTGCTTACCATTGGAGGTGCCGGAGCACAGAAGGAGATTTTTGCAGCAATTATAAAATATCTGCTTCCATATATTAAAAAAGAAAAAGCCGCACTTTATGTAAATGTCGGTGATTATAAAAATGTATGGGATGCCCTGCTTACGGAAATTCCGGAAATGAAAGAGCTTTCCACCGAACATTTCAATCACTGGGAGGATACGGAAGATTTTGCAAAAAAAGCGTTAGATGAAAAAGAAAAGATTACCGGTATTCATGGCTTCTGGCATAAAAATATTTTTGAAGCCGTTTATTGCACCAATCTTTTAATGAGAAGCTGTGATGTGCTTGTGACAAAACCAAGTGAGCTTGCATTTTATCCGGTTCCAAAGCTTTTTATCCGACGTGTCGGAAAGCATGAAATGTGGGGAGCCATTCATTCCGCAGAAGTGGGAGACGGTACATTGGAATGCCGGGATATTCCACACACCATCCAGATGATTGATTTATTTTTAAAGGATGATAATTTGTTAAAGGATATGTGTGGCAATATTGTGACAAATAAGTCCATTGGTTTATATGATGGGGCTTATAAAGTAGTCGAACTTGCGATGGGATTAAAAAATAAATAAAAAACCCAAAAAGGAGAAGTTATTATGGAGACAAAGAGGAAATTAAGTGGCAGGGAAAAATTTGCCTATGGAATTGGTGCAGTCGGAAAAGACATGGTATATATGCTTTCTGCATCTTACATTTTGTATTATTATCAGGATATTATGGGGGTAAGTGCGGTTGCAATGGGCATTATTCTGTTTGCAGCGCGTATTTTTGATGCGTTTAACGATCCGATTATGGGAATTATAGTTGCAAAAACGAAAACAAAATGGGGGAAATTCCGCCCCTGGCTTTTTGTCGGAACACTGCTTAACGCGATTGTATTATATTTAATGTTTTCTGCACCGCCGGCTTTAAATGGAAGTGGTCTTGTAGCTTATGCAGCAGTTACTTATATTTTATGGGGTGTTACTTATACAATGATGGATATTCCATACTGGTCCATGATTCCGGCATTTACAGAGAGTGGAAAAGAACGTGAAGGGTTATCTGCACTTGCCCGCTCCTGTGCAGGGGTTGGTTCTGCTCTTATTTCTATTATTACCGTACTTAGCGTGTCAGCCCTCGGAAATATGGCAGGTGGTACTTCTGCAACAGATATTGAACGGCTGGGATACAAGTATTTTGCACTTATCATTGCCGTTTTATTTATGCTTTTTACGACAATTACCTGCCTGACAATTAAAGAAAAATCTTCGGTAGATATGCAGACAGCATCTGTAAAGGAAATGTTTAAGGCACTGGTTCAGAATGATCAGGCAATGACGATGGTAGTTGCAATTGTAATGATTAATACTGCACTTTATATTACATCAAACCTTGTCATTTATTTCTTTAAATATGATTTCAGCCCGGAAAGCTGGCAGGCAGATTACACATTATTTAACACCTTTGGCGGTGGATTTCAGATTCTGGCAATGATGATTTTATTCCCACTGTTTCGTAAGTTCATGAATACGATGAAAATATTTTATACAAGTTTTTCTATGGCTTTTGTAGGATATATTGTATTACTTATTATTACATTCTCAGGCAGCAGTAATGTATATCTGCTTTTAATTCCGGCATTTTTGATTATGTCGGCAATGGGAATGTTAAATGTAATTCTTACGGTATTCCTTGCAAACACAGTTGATTATGGAGAATTGAAAAACAACCGGAGGGATGAGTCAGTTATTTTTTCCATGCAGACTTTTGTGGTAAAGCTTTCTTCCGGTGTGGCTGCGCTTGTGGCATCAATTGTCATTCAGGTATTCCATATTAAAAAAGACGAAGCGGCAGAGGTACTTACTGCAATTGATGCCAGCTCCCGCATGGGACTCCGCATGTGTATGACAATTATTCCAATCGTGGTACTTTTAATTGGATTATTTGTATTCCACAGACATTATATGCTGACGGACGAGAAGCTTTTAGAAATTACAACAGAACTTGAAAAGAAACATAAAAATAAATAATTTCAATAAGAAACAGATAAGAAAGAGGAGATTATTATGATAAAAGCATCCGGCGGAATTTTTATATTACATACAGAGCATACCACTTATGCATTCCGTAAACTTTTAACCGGACAGTTAGAGCATTTATATTATGGAAGAAAAATTACGGTGCGACAGCCTTCAGACGAAGCGGCAATCGCACCGCTTACCGAAAAACATACGTTCCAGCCAGGCAATAGCTGTGTTTATGAGAAAGAGCATGACGCATATAGCTTAGAAGATATGTGCTTGGAAATGTCTGCTTTTGGAAAAGGGGATATCAGAGAGCCATTTGCAGAGATTGTGTATGAAGATGGAAGCTTTTCCGCTGATTTTATATATGAGTCCTTTGAAATTGCGGAAAACGGGTAATTGTTAGATAATCTGGAAGATATTCCTTGCTCTTATGATGATAATAATGCAGCAGAGCAGCTTTGCGTGACACTGAAAGATAAAAATTCTGCCCTGAAGCTGAAATTATATTATACGGTTTATGCCGGCTGTGATGTAATTACAAGAAGAGCCGTGCTGTGCAATGAAGGTGAGGACACCGTACAGGTAAAACGTCTTATGAGCTGCCAGATTGATTTCCAGACATCTGGGTATGTTTTTTCCACTTTCCATGGGGCATGGGCAAGAGAGATGCAAAGGGTAGATACATCTGTTTCAGCAGGAAAATATGTAAATGCTTCTTATACGGGAACGTCTTCTAGCCGTGCAAACCCATTTGTCATGCTTGCGGCCGGAGAAACCACGGAAGATTTTGGGGACTGTTATGGTTTTAATCTGATTTACAGTGGAAATCACTATGAGGCGGTGGAAGTAAACAGTTACGGAAAAACAAGATTTGTATCCGGTATCAATCCGCAGAGCTTTTGCTGGCAGCTAAAGGCGGGGGAGCAATTTATGACACCGGAGGCGGTCATGACTTATTCGAAAGACGGCTATAACGGAATGAGCCAGTGCAT
>CAKRCJ010000290.1 GCA_934307185.1 uncultured Roseburia sp. | reverse complement strand
TCTTTCCATCTTCAAAATATACATATACGGTATAGTCTTCATTAGGAATTACCTGCACAATATCATAAAACATATCTATCTCCTACATTAACGGATTAATCCTATTAAGTGGAAGTCCATCTTTGGACAGTTCCCAGTTCTGCATGAAAATGTGGTGGATTGTGATCTTCATAACACATTGTAACCCTTATTCCATAAAACAACGAAATTTCCGGCATAGATACACTTTCTTTCTTTTCACTCTTAAATCTCCATGGCTGCCTATATTATATCAATAATTTATTCTTTTGACCATAATTGTATTACTTCTATGGTGCTTCCTACCTTTTTATTCCAAAATAATTATTCTATCATCTCCACAAACTTGAATTGCGATTTCATCTATTCCAATGGATTTAATAATTGTTATATTTTATTATCAAATATCTGTCAAGTCCTTGAAAACGCTAAAAATCTTATAAAACAGTATAACACAAAAACAGCATTGATATATATACCAGTGCTGGCTATATGCTCCGCATTGAATATTCCAGCGAAGTGCACCCATATATGTGTATTGTTTACCTCGTTGACAAACAATTCTGCTTCTTTTAAAATTAAGTCAAAATCTGACTTAATTTTAATGGTGATTATTATGAATACAGAATATTTGAAAGAATTTGTCGTCCTCGCAGAAACAAAAAATTTTTGGGAAGCTTCTGAGCGCCTGTATATGAACCAGTCAACCTTATCCAAACATATTAAAAGTCTGGAAAACGAACTTGGTATCAATCTGTTTTTACGCACTACCAGAAGGGTGGAGCTTACTAATTATGGTCAAACCTTTTTACCTTATGCAAAGTCAATTACTCATTTCGAATTTGAAGGGATTTCTGCCCTCCGGAGAATGCAAAATGTCGAAAATGGCCTACTGACAATCGGAGCATTTCCGTCTATGCCGCAATATCACATTACACAACTGCTTTCACAATTTCAGACCAAATATTCTGATGCAACGATACGCATCACGGAAGATGATCCCATCAATCTATTACATTATCTTGAAAACGAAAATTGTGAAATTGTATTTCAAAGAGAAGATAAAGCGACTTTCGAAAAGAATTTTTTAAGTGATTCAAGGATTACAAGAATCCCTTATCAGAAGGATAGACTGGTGGTTTTGATGCCGAGTCACCATCCGTTAGCACATTCCGACTCTGTTACATTACAGCAGCTTAAGAATGAACGCTTCTGTTTTATCAAAGAAGGCTCCCTTATGTACCAGATTGCCATGAATGCCTGCCAGAATGCCAATTTTGTGCCAAACATTGTTTTTACGAGTCATCGTATTGATTCCATTCTAGACATGGTTACCAATCAGAACTGCATCGCTCTGCTTATGGATGCTCATCTGAAGTTTCCTGAAAACGGTCCAAGACAAACCAGTGAACCGTGGCATATTGTTCCTATTACTCCGATTATTTCCTCCCAGATTTCTATCTGTTACCGGAATGATAGGGTACTTTCCAAAAATGCACAGCTCTTCATAAAGCTCTGCAATGATAACCTTTTTTCTTAGATCCATAATTATATTATTTCATAAAAATGCCGGCTCCCAAAAGTCAGACTTAAAAAGCTGACGATTGGAAGCCGGCACATTGTTCTGATCATACCTGTCTTTTATTTTTCCAGAACAGTTACATACCATCCCATGCTCTCACATTATTCTGAATTTCCAGTTTTTCCAAAAGACGTTCAACAAAATTATTAGTCCATTCTTCTATTGTCGTATATCCCTGATAATAGCTTACCATCGGTGGAATAATCCGGACTCCTATCATACTAAGCTCCTGCAGATTCCGTAAATGTATCGGACTAAGCGGTGACTCTCTTGCAACAAGAAACAGTGACCTTCCTTCCTTTAACATTACATCTGCTGATCGCAAAAGCAGATTATCACTGTAACCACTCGCAATTCCTGCTACGGTTTTCATGGAACATGGGACAATAATCATCTCGTCTATCTGAAAGCTTCCGGATGCCGGTCTTGCACCGATTTCTCTGATATCATAAACAACATCTGCCAGTGCTTTTACTTGTTGTACCGAATACGCTGTTTCCTGCTCTATTGTAAGGCTCGCACTATCTGACATGATGAGATGAGTTTCAACATCCTTATTTTCACTTAATCGCTGTAATAAACGGATTGCAATCGGTGCTCCGGATGCACCACTCATTCCAACTAAGATTCTTTTCATACGATATTAAATGAACTCCTTCCATTTTTCCTTGTCGATATCCATAAATTTTGCCCGGATAAATTTATTTTTCAACGCAAATGGAACTGTACAATCAAAAATTGTTTTGCAGCTGATTCCTTTGTCTAAAATACTTGTGCTATACTCTGGATCCGAGCTTGGATCTAACGGATGGCAGCGAACACCCGGAATCGTACTAATATCTTTATCTCCTTGAAATCTGGTATTCATTGCCCATAACACATCACTGGTATCAAATATATCCACATCTTCATCTACCAGGATCACATGTTTTAACTCTGGAAATGCACTAAATGCCAGCAGTGCCGCTTGTTTTTGCTTTCCTTCATCCGTGTGGACTGTCTTTTTACACTGAAGAATTGCCATGTATTTTCCACCACCTGATGGATGCGCATACACATTTGTTACTTTTCCCGGTAATGCTTTATTGATCATATTAAAAATACTTGCTTCCGTCGGAATTCCTGCAAGATTCACATGTTCTTCACTTGGTCCAATCACAGTCTGCATAATCGGGTTTTCCCGGTGTGTGACTGCTTTAACTTTAATCAGCCAGCACTCATGACTTGCTGCCCCATTATATCTCGGAAATTCCGGCATTGCATATCCGGTATGGGTATTTTGATCTTCAATTACTTTTACTCCCGGCTGTATCTCTCCTTCAATAACGTATTCCGCATTTGCGATTGCATTTTCTCTAATCGAAATACAAGGCGTTAATTCTACCGGTGTTTTACGTATTGCACCTGCAATAGAGAGTTCATTATATCCGAGCGGAGTTGTAGGCGGTTCGAAACAGGATCCGACTTCTATTGCCGGATCTACTCCGATTGAAATAGAAATTGGCAATGGTCTGTTCAATTCAGTCGCCCGCTCTGCCATTGCACCGATGTGTCTGCTTCCAGGCTGTAAAAAAATAGAAAGCTCGTCTTTCGACTGAATACACATTCTATGTATTGTTACGTCAGAAAGACCTGTATCCGGATGTGTTGCATAGCACATCCCCATTGTTATATAAGGTCCTGCATCAACGGGAGTGTTCGTTGGTGCCGGAATCAATTTGAACAGATCAAAATCCTTATCTGTCACACGATGGATTATTTCCTGACAAGGAGCTTTTTTATTAGA
>CAKRCJ010000289.1 GCA_934307185.1 uncultured Roseburia sp. | reverse complement strand
GGGCAGCATATGCAAGTATCGCAGATGTGGCAATCATACAGATGCAGGATTTGCTTAAGCTTGGAAATGAAGCGAGAATGAACGCTCCGTCTACGGTTGGACGTAACTGGCGCTGGCGGATAGGAAAAGATACATTAAGCGAGGAGCGGAGAGCCTGGATAAGAACTATGGCAACCGTTTACCGCAGATAAAAAACGCTATAAGATGCATAGTGCATTTTATATAGAATATTTATTCTAAAAAGGAGAGGAATAAAATGAAAAGGAAAGCAATCTCATTATTACTTGTTGCAGCTATGACAGCAACAATGGTAGCAGGATGTGGCAGCAAAGAGGAAGCTGCAGACAACACAACAGCAGACAGCACAACAACTGGGGATAATGCAACAGCAGCAACAGAAACAGGCTCAGCAGATGCAGCAGACGACAGTGCAGCTGATGAAGAGGAAGCATGGAGCGGAACAATCACTGTATGGAGCCCACAGGAAGATCAGGATACAGGCTGGTTACAGAAAGAATGTGATGCATTTAACGAAGCTCATCCAAACTGGGATGTAACATTTGAGTATGGAGTATGTGCAGAAGGTGATGCAAAATCTACTATTACAACAGACGTTGAAGGTTCAGCAGATGTTTATATGTTAGCAAATGATAATATTCCTGACTTAGTTTCTGCAAATGCACTTGCAGAGCTTGGAGGTTCTTATCTTGACTATGTAAAGAGCACAAACTCTGATTCTATTACAGCATCTGTAACATACAATGATGCAGTAGTAGCATTCCCATTCACATCTAATACATGGTTTATGTTCTATGATAAGAGCGTTTTCTCAGAAGACGATATTAAGAGCTTTGATACAATGTTAGAGAAAGGAAAAGTTTCCTTCCCATTATCTAACTCCTGGTATATTCAGGCATTCTACGCTGGAAATGGATGTACATTATTTGGTGATGGTACAGACGAAGCTGCTGGTATCGACTTTGGTGGAGACAAAGCAGCAGCAGTTACAGATTACTTAGTAGATTTAGTTGCAAATCCAAACTTCATCAACGATGCTGACGGAGCTGGTATTGCAGGTTTACGTGATGGCAGTGTAAATGCTATGTTCTCTGGTACATGGGATGCTGAAGCTGTAAAAGAAGCACTTGGCGACAATATGGGTGTTGCAGCACTTCCAAGCTTCAACTTAAACGGAACAGAATGCCAGATGAAATCCTTCATCGGTTCTAAAGCAATCGGTGTAAATCCTAACGCTGACAACATGCAGGTTGCTATGGCATTAGCTGCTTACCTTGCAGGTGAAGATGCTCAGAAAGATCATTATGATATGAGAAACATCCTTCCTACAAACACAAACATTGCAGTTGATGATGACATTGCTACAGCAGTTGCAGATGTTATGATTAGCACATCTATCATGCAGCCATTAGTATCTGAAATGGGTAACTACTGGTCACCGGCTGAGAACATGGGTAAAGCACTTGTTGCCGGAGAAATTACTCATGACAACGCTGCTGAAAAGACAGAAGACATGAACACAACAATGAACACAGACGTTGCACAGTAAATTGAATTTATTATCCGGAGTTCATTCGGGTAAGATAGACAAACCTCGGGGCACTTACAGTGCTCTGGGGATTGTTTGATACAAAGGAATGGATTTTTAGTTATATTGGATTTAAGGAGGCCCATAACGTGATTAAGGCTGGAAAGAAAAACAAAGAGTTTACGGATCCATATACCGTGACAGATGCGATAAAAAAAGGAAATATTGTAACAAAGATTTCTCTGCTTATTATGGGCTTTGGAAATATCGCACATAAGCAGATAGGAAAAGGACTTATGTTCCTTGTAGTTGAGATTGGATACATTTGGTTTATGATTCAGTCTGGAATTTATAATTTATCTATGTTCCCGTCATTAGGCTGGAGAGAGCAGGAGAAAGTTTGGAATGATAAGAAAAGCATCTACGAATATACAGCAGGTGACCAGTCATCGCTTATTCTGTTGTATGGCGTAGCAACGATTTATATCACATTAATGTTTATTATTGTGTGGAGAGAGGCTGTAAAAAGTTCTTATAAATCAGAAGTGCTTGCAAAATCAGGAAAGCACTTAAATACCTTTAAAGAAGACTTCAAGAGTTTGTTTGATCAAAATTTACATAAATTATTACTTGCAGCACCAATGATGGGAGTATTGGTTTTCACTATTCTTCCTCTGGTCTACAATATTTCCATGGCATTTACAAACTACAGTAAAGTAAATGACCATCTGGTATTATTTGACTGGGTTGGACTTGCGAACTTTGCAAAAATTTTAAATATGAATGACAGTATTGGTAAGCAGTTCTATTCTGTACTTGCATGGACGATTACCTGGGCAATTTTTGCAACGGTATTAAACTATATTTTCGGTATGATTCTTGCAATTGTTATCAACCGTAAAGAGACACATTTTAAAGGCTTCTGGAGATTTTGCTTTGTATTATCCATCGCAGTTCCACAGTTTGTTTCTTTACTTATTATGAGAAGTATGTTACAGACAACAGGTATTGTAAATACTCTGTTATTAAAATACGGTCTGATTGATAACGCATTGCCGTTCTTATCAAATACAATTTGGGCAAGAGTAACTGTTATTGTTATCAATTTGTGGGTAGGTATTCCATATACATTACTTCAGGTAACCGGTATTTTACAGAACATTCCGGGTGAGCTTTATGAGGCAGCAAAAATTGACGGAGCAAATGCAGTCCAGACATTCTTTAAAATTACACTGCCATATATGTTGTTTGTAATGACACCTTATCTGATTACACAGTTTACAGGAAATATCAACAACTTTAACGTTATCTTCCTGCTGTCAGGTGGTAACCCGACACCTGTTGATGCTACAGCAGGTAAGACAGATTTACTTGTTACCTGGCTGTACAAACTGACGGTTGATAAGAACTACTATAACTTAGGTTCCGTTATTGGTATTATGACATTCATTGTTCTTGCTATTGTTGCGCTCGTAACATATCGTAATACCGCATCCTACAAAGATGAGGAGGGATTCATGTAATGAGTAAGAAACAAGTGACTACCAGTACAAAAGCAAAAAAAACAATTGTGAATATTATTATCCATATATTTCTGGCAATATTATCATTTATCTGGGTGCTGCCGATTTTCTGGGTAATTTTGACAAGTTTCCGTGGGGAAAAAGGTTCTTATGTAACAACTTTCTTTCCAAAAACTTATACGTTAAATAACTATGTGAAATTATTCACAGATACAAGTATTTTGAACTTCCCGAAAATGTTTGTGAATACTTTTATCATTGCAATTTTTACCTGTATCATTTCAACCATTTTTGTACTTTCAGTATCTTATACAATGTCAAGAATGCGTTTTAAAATGAGAAAACCATTTATGAAT
>CAKRCJ010000288.1 GCA_934307185.1 uncultured Roseburia sp. | reverse complement strand
TGCATCAGATAAGGACTGCAAAAGATTTACTACAGTAGAGGTATCTGCAGAACCGGAACCTGTACCACCATAAATTGGATTTGTGGATGCCCAGCCAAATACATTCATGGAAGTTACATCATCACTGAGAGGTAATAAACCGTTGTTCTTAACAAGAACCATACCCTCTTCACCGACCTGCTTAATAACTTCATTACTTGCAGCTTTTGCTTCGTCAGATACTGTTCCACCACCGTTTAATACAACGGAAAGGTTTGTGTAAAGTGGACCATAGCAAACCATATTTACCATAATCACAAGTGCAAGTACCCACGCTAAGGATGCTCCCCAGCGTACCAGATGTCTTTTTCCTTTTGGTGCAATAAAATGTGCGGCTACCAGTAATGCAATCAATATAATAATTGAAATAAGAATTGCATAGATGTATCCGCTGCAGTTTGTCACATACGTGGTAACATCTGCTTCACTTACACCCAGTCCCCCTAAAATAGGGACTAAAATTGAAATAATTAACTCAATCATTTCTAAATCCTCCCAAGATTTTTATTTGTCCGCTTTGGACTTCGTATCTATACTCTAGCATAAAGTACTTTTCTTATGGAGAATTTGCATAATCTGCATTTTTTTTGCACAAACGGTATAGCACATTGTTATTTTTATCCAAAAACAGTATCATGTTTTTGTGCTGTTTTCACAATTCATGATGCTGTCTTGTTTTTATTTCCTTTTAACTGTCGCAGTCTGTGCCATCGGAATTAAAATCTTTAAATCAAACCAGTTTTCTTTTGTATCTATGCTGACCGCCCCATCATACTTGTTGACCGTATAGCGGATACTCTTAATTCCATAGCCGTGCAATTCTTTCTCTTTTTTGGTTGTCAGGAAATGACCTTCTTTTACCTTTAAATCCCCTTCATAATAATTTTCAAATCTTAGAATAAGGAAATTCTTCTGCTGTGACACCGTCACATGAATAAGACGCTTCTCCTTGTCTGCAATTTTCAGCTCGCACTCAATCGCATTATCCAGTGCATTTCCGAAAATGCTGCAAATATCCATGACATCCATAAAATCAAGCAGTGTTCCGTCTGCCACACATGTAAATGTAATGCCATGCTTTGCACAGTAAAGGCTTTTGCTCGTAAGCACCGTATCTAAAACCTTATTACCGGTCTTGTTCTGCGCCTCGTACTGTCTGATTTCTTCCTCCATATGATTTAAAAACTCATTTCTTTTTTCCGGATCCGTCTCACTGCGGAGTACCGCAATCTGATGTTTTAAATCATGGTATTTGTAGTTGATCAAATCAATGCTCTCTCTCGACTGTTTATATTGTACATACTGATTTTGAAGTACATTCTGCACTGCCTCTAACTCCCTGCGGACCCGAAGCTCACAACACTGTATGAGGTGCGCATACAAAATCGCAATTCCTCCCAAATCAACAATCGTGCGGATATGTCCGATGCTAAGTGCATATCCGTCAGAAAATGCCCCGGTATTAGGGATAAAGCTTAAATTGCTGACCGCAAACACTGCAATTACAATTAACGCTGCAGAGGCGCATTCCTTAAGACTGATATTTAATTCTTCATCTTTTGATAAATGCTGCCGCAACAGCTTCCATAATAAAAATGCCACCAAACCATAGACAATAAAAAGCACTCCCCAGCAAATAGCTGTACCCGGCAATTTATTCGTCCAGACAGACCACACAGCCTGCCACTCCACAGATGCCATAAATTCTGCAACTACAAATGCAATCATTCCAAAATATACTGCATCTCTTTTATTCACATCACAGCATAAAAAAATAAAACCTATCATAAGAAGCACCGCACCAGCCATACACGGTATCCAGAAAACAATGCGCAGATTTCCAGTCGCAACTAAAAATACACACTGTAACACAAGTACCACAGCCATAATGCATGCCGTTTTCCATGTCTTAAATCTTTTTTTCAGTGGCAGAATAAATATTATACACGCCGCCCACTCTGCAACTGCCGTATAAATCCGCGGAATATCCGGCATAAAACTATCCATCATTATTTTACAACCTCACCCCAGTAATTTGTCAGTGCTTCCATAAACTCTTTCTTGCGGGAACGGCTGAGTAACAGCGGCTCCCCTTTTACCATCGCACACCCGTCCTGAATTCCGTCTACATGCTGAAGATTAATCAGATAGCCTTTGTTGCCACGGCAGAAATTTAACTCCTGCAATTTTTCCTCGACATCTTTCATCGTGCCTGCCGACTCGTAATCCCCTAAAATGGTATGTAAAATAAGATTATGTCCCTGACTTTCAATGTAGTAAATATTGGCAATATTAATCCGGACTGCACCGCCTTTTATATTTACGGTGATAACCTTCTGCTCTCTTTTTTTCATGCGCCCGATGGCACGGTTTAATCTCTGGGAAAAAGCAAAATAAGATACCGGCTTTAATACATAATCAAGCGCATCCACCGCATAACCCCGGATTGCGTACTGCGCCATATTGGTAATAAAAATAATGACAACCTCACTGTCCACTTTCCGGATTTCCTCTGCTGCTGACATTCCATCCATAAATTTCATTTCCACATCCATGAGGATAATGTCAAATTGCGACTTATATTTATGTACAATCTGGTCCCCATCGGAATAAACGGTAATATCAAAAGCTTCTTTATTTTCTTTTTCATATTGCCGCAAAAACTCCTCAAGCTGGTTTGCGTACATTGCCTCATCTTCCACAATTGCAATTTTTATCATCTTCACAATCCCCCAATCAGCAATATACTTTCATCTTACCACATGAAATCATTAAAATACAGAAAAAAAACAGGCTATCTCTCATAGATAACCTGTTTGTATAAAACTAATCTCTTTTGACTGCCGCCTTAATCAGATGTGCTGTTCCTTTTATCCTGTGTCCGTTTGCCATCTCTGTGAGTGCTCTTGCCATTTCCATTGTGACAAAACCACCGGTCATTTTTGCATATCCGCGGATTGGCATATTGTAGTTAAACAAAACGTTTAAGTTCGGTTTTCCCTGCCATTCGCTGATTTTCAACAACAATTTTAAAATACCATAAAATAGTTTTCCAAAAATTCCTTTTCCATAATAAAGCTGGCAGACTGCGTCGTTCATCTGGATTTCTCCGCTCCAGCTTCCATCCGGAATTTCTCTTCCGTAAAGTTCTCTGTACTCGATATCATCTACATTCTCGATTTTTCCGCTGAAATATTCTGACAAAGTCTCTTTTGTATATCTACCATCCGTTACCGTTCCCTCAACTTCCAGTGTATCTTCTAATACCATTGTTTCAGCATTTGTTCCTATCATAATCTGATAGTTTCCTGATTCAATTTCCCATGTATTTGTCCTTGTATCATAGAAACGGAATGTCTTGTCGTCAAATGGAATATGTACCTCTTTTTCTT
>CAKRCJ010000287.1 GCA_934307185.1 uncultured Roseburia sp. | reverse complement strand
GTATTCCAGGAGCAATTGCACATGTCAATATGGAAAGAAGTGGGACATTAGAGGTAAAAGTTATTGGCAATGCACAGGCATTTGGAATTTGTGGTTCAGGAATGATAGATTTGTTATATGAATTACGGAAAAGTAAAGTAGTGGATGAACATGGAACACTTTGTGATACATTTTTTGACACGGGATATCAGGTGACAGAAAAAGTAAAATTCTGCCAGAATGATATCCGGGAATTGCAGATGGCAAAAGCGGCAATCCGGGCGGGGATTGACATTTTAATAAAAAAGGCAGGAATATCTTTACAGGAGATAGAAACCTGTTATTTAGCAGGTGGTTTTGGGACACAGATAGATATAGAAAAAGCGTCGGGGATTGGCTTGCTGCCGGAAAAATTAAAGGATAAAACGATTTCTGCAGGAAATACGTCTTTATCAGGAGCAGCAGAATACCTGAAAAAGAAAATAGGTCAGTCAGAATTTACAAACATAATTAAATCAGTAACGGATATTAATCTTGCCGGAGAAGATGAATTTGAAATACTCTATTTACAATATCTGGAAATTAATGAAAATTAAGAGAAAAAGGAATGATTTTTTGAAATTAAAATATTTTTCTGCTTATTGAAAAGATGTTTTAAGTTTGCTATCATAAATGAAAGAGATTCCCAAAAAGTTTGGATAAGAAGGCTGGAAGAATACATATGACTAGAAGGAATACCGTATTGATTGTGGATGACGCAAGGCATAACAGATGTGCATTGCGGGAGATATTAAATGATACTTACACTGTGTTAGAAGCAGCAGATGGTTATGAAGCATTGAAACTGTTAGAAGAAAAATATCAGGTGATTTCGGGAATTGTTTTAGACCTCATAATGCCAGGCATGAATGGAATGGAACTGTTGCAGATTATGCATACAGATGAGAGATACCAGAATATTCCTGTTATTATGATGGTGCGTGAAGTGGATGATGAAGTCGAATGTAAGTGCCTGGAATATGGAGTGAGTGATTTTTTACGTAAGCCTTATGACCCTACAATTGTAAGATTTAGAGTCAGAAATATGATTGAGCGAAATGGACAGAAAGAAAGCAGTGAATTAAAACATCATGCAGACTATGATGCGCTTACTGGCATTTATAATAAAACCAGATTTTTTTATGATACCAGGACTATGATTAATATGCATCCGGACCAAAAATTCGTATTTATCCGTATTGATATAGAAAAATTCCAGCTGATTAATACTTTTTTCGGAATGGATACAGGAGATTTGCTGCTTAAGGCAATAGCTGCCTGCTTGAGAAAGACGGCAAAACGCTATGAATGCATGACATATGGCAGAATAGAAGCAGATATCTTTGCAGTATGTATTTCCTATGTGAAACATGAGGAGATAATGAATTTTATAGATACGGTAAGCAATGAATTAGAAGAGTATCCGCTTGAGTTTGATGTTACACCTTTTTTTGGAATTTATATTGTAAAAGATGCAAGAAATTCCATTAACGTGATGTATGACAGGGCAAATTTGGCAGCAAAAAAGAAAAAGGGCAATTATATTAAAAATTACAGCTTTTATTCAGACGAAATGAATGAAGAAATTATGAAAGAGCAAAGAATTGTGAATAACATGAAGAGTGCGCTTAAGAATAATAATTTTGTCTTATATTTGCAGCCAAAGTATGAATTACAGCATAATTCCATTGCCGGAGCAGAAGTGTTAGTCCGTTGGATAACATCGGATGGGAAAATGATTTCACCGGGAGAATTTATACCGGTGTTTGAACGGAATGGTTTTATTTTAAAATTAGACCAGTATGTGTGGGAAGAAACGTGTAAACTTCTTGCAAAATGGAAGAAATCAGGTGAAAAGCTGTATCCGGTTTCCGTTAATATTTCAAGGGTCAGTCTGTACAATCCGAAACTCGTGGATGTTATCTGTGGATTTGTAAAGAAATATGATATTCCACCAGAATTACTTCAGCTTGAATTGACAGAAAGTGCATATACAAGTAATCCAAAAGCAATTAAGGATACAATGGAACAGCTTCAGGCGAAAGGTTTTTCTGTTTTAATGGATGATTTTGGAAGCGGATATTCGTCCCTTAATGTTTTGAAGGATATTGCAGTTGATGTTTTAAAAATTGATATGAAGTTTTTGTCGGATACGGATAAAGACGGAAGAAGTGAAAATATTTTAGCTTCTGTTGTCCGTATGGCAAAATGGCTGAATATGCCTGTAATTGCAGAAGGTGTAGAGAGAAAAGAACAGGTGATTTTTTTAAGGAGCATCGGATGTGAATATGTGCAGGGATTTTATTTTGCAAAGCCGATGCCAGTAGAAAGTTACGAGGAGCTTTTACATACTTCGCAGGTATTTGAAGATGATGAGACAAAGCAGGAACAGAAAAATATAGACAGTTTGTGGAATCCAAATATGCAGATGGAGATTATTTTTTCGAATATGCTTCAGGCAGCGGCAATTTTGGAATATAAAAATGGTGATATGGAAGTGATTCGTGTCAATGATGCATATTTTGACCTTTTTGGATACCGGGATATGAATCATGTGCATAAAGAGATTGAGGAGTCGATTGATGCAGAACACAGAGAAGATTATGCAAAGGCATTTCACAAAGTAGTTGAGAATGGTAATACGGCAGAGTGCGAGTTTAGGCGGCGTCTGGAAACAGGAAAGGAAATCTGGGTAAAATTACGGCTGAAGTATATCAGCAAAGTGGGCGACAGACATATTATTTTTGGCTGTATTGATGATATTACGGCACAGAAAGAAATTGATAATGAATTAAATAAGTACCGCTTTGCAATTGAAACGGCAAGTGCTCATGAAAAAACGATGTTAATTGTTGATGACATGGAAGTAAACCGTGCATCATTAGAGAGCGTTTTTGAAAAAGAGTATCATATTTTACAGGCCTCAAATGGAAAAGAAGCATTACAGATATTAGAGGATTGTGATTATAATGTGGATATGATTCTTCTTGACCTTATGATGCCTGTCATGGATGGACAGACATTTATGGAAATACAGAAGAAAAATCCGAAAATGTCGAATATTCCGGTTGTGATTATTACTGCAGACGATACACCAAAACAGCAGGTCCTTACGATGGAGATGGGAGCAGATGATTATATTGTAAAACCGTTTATTCCTGAAATTGTAATCCGGAGAGTGAAAAATGTATTTGAGTCGAAAAAACGTATCGGTGAGGCATTGCAGGAATATGGAAGATAAGAAAAAAAATATCGTATGCTATGCAAAGACAGAGATGTTAGAAGGACTTTTTGATTCATCTTACGTATGGGAATTTTTCTCAGAGGACCGGAAAGAAAAAATTCATAAATTTCAAAAGAAAAACGATAAGCTCAGGGCATTTTCAGCAGGGCTGCTGTTAGAATACGGATTGCGGCAGTATGGAATGACAC
>CAKRCJ010000286.1 GCA_934307185.1 uncultured Roseburia sp. | reverse complement strand
ACTATATATAATAAAGGAAAAGCCGTTAGATTTCAACGGCTTTTCCTTCTTTCCATTTATTTTCCCATATTGTTTATTTATGGTTTCTATTCCATTTGCAGTAATAAAAAATGCTCTTATTATTACGCTGCTCCTGTATTAATCGGTCTCTACCTTTGAAAATAAAATCCGGTCATTATCCAGAGCTTTTCCTGCACGGATTGCAAACTGCTCTAACAAATCATCAACAGACATTTTTTCCCGTTCTTCCCCGGAAACGTCCAAAACGATATTACCGGCATTCATCATCAGGGTACGGTTTCCAAGCTCTAATGCCTGATGCATGTTGTGTGTAACCATCAGGCAGGTAATGTTACGCTCTGCCACAATTTTTTTTGTCAGATTTAACACTTTTTCCGCTGTAGCAGGGTCTAATGCTGCGGTATGTTCATCAAGCAGTAAAATTTTTGGTGTCACCATTGTTGCCATTAAAAGTGTAAGCGCCTGTCTCTGTCCGCCGGATAACAGTCCGACCGGCTGTTTCATGCGGTCCTCTAAGCCCATATCAAGAAGGGCAAGCTGCTCTTTGAATTTCTTTTTATCTGCTGCTTTAATCCGGCTGAAATATGCATTTTTTGAGGTTGATGTACGAAGATACGCAAGCGCCATATTTTCCTCAATTGTCATATGCGGCGCAGTTCCCTTTAATGGATCCTGGAACAGATGTCCTATGACTTTGCTTCTGACATGCTCTTTCTGATAGGTAATGTCCTCTCCGTCTAACATAATTAAGCCTTTATCTGCAAAAAATGCTCCGGTAATTGCATTAAAAAGTGTTGACTTTCCTGCTCCGTTGCTTCCTACGATTGTCACAAAATCTCCCGGCTTTAAGACAAGATTTAAGTCCTTTAAGGCACATTTTTCATTGACTGTTCCCGGATTAAAAGTTTTACTGACATCGCGCATTACAAGCATTGCGTTTTTCTCTGCCATTATCTTCTTCCTCCTTCGCTGTCATTTTTCATAATTTCTTCAATAAAAATCTGGTTCTGTGCCCTTGCTGCACGCTTCTGTCTGTAAAAACCAAGCTGCTTTTTCAAATAAGGGAAAGCAATTGCCACTGCAACAATGATTGCTGATACAAGCTTTAAACATTCTGCCGGAACGTTTAATCTCAATGCGATTGCCACGATAAAACGATACAGACAGCTTCCTAAAATAACACCGGTGACACGCTGTAGCATGCCGCCTTTTCCAATGATTGACTCTCCAATGATAAGACTGGCAAGTGCGATTGTCACCATTCCGGTTCCAAGGTTAATGTCACACGACTTCTGGTACTGTGCAAGCAGTCCGCCGGATAAAGCAGTCAGTGCATTTGCCACGCAAAGACCAATTGTTATCATGGCACTTGTGTTAATGCTTGATGCCCTTACCATATCCGGGTTATCTCCGGTTGCACGGATGGAAAGTCCAAGTCTCGTATTTAAAAAGAAGGAAATGAACACTCCGACAATGATTACAATAATTGCTGCGATAATCAGTTTATACCAGGTTCCACCAATTGCTGTTTTGGCCCAGGTAAAAACAGACTCGCAGTTAAATAAGTTGATATTCGAAGCAAATCCCATTACTGCAATATTAATCGTATAAAGTCCGGTATTTACGATAATTCCAGCCAAAATGGACTGAATGCCCATTTTGGTCTGTAAGAATGCTGTCACAAAGCCGGAGCAGACACCTGCTGCCATTGCTGCAAATAATGCCAGTACCGGGTGACCGGAAAGTGTCACCGTGGCACACACAGCACAGCCCAAGGTAAAACAGCCGTCTGTGGAAAGGTCTGCTATGTTTAAAATACTAAAGGATATAAATAATGCCAGTGCGACCAATGCATAGATAAAACCTAACTCTAATGCACTTTGTACAATTGATAATGTAATAATGGAACCCATACTTTAATTAAACTCCTCTGCTGTTACTGTTTCGATTAATTCAGAACACATATCTTTTAATACAGAATAATCAATTCCAAGTGTATCTGCAATTTCTGTGTTTACCGTTATAATACCACTGTCTAATGTCTCGACTGCTGTTTTTGCCGGGTCTGCTCCGTTTACAAGAATATCTGCTACCATATCTGCTGTCTTTGTTCCAAGTGTTTCATAGTTGACGCCGTATCCTAAAAACGCACCATTTAATGCAAACGAGTCTGCACTTGTGTAATGTGGGATACCGGCATCTGCAAATTTCTCAAAAATGGCAAGCTCTGCTGTCATAACCGTATTGTCCTGCGGTGTGAAAACTGCATCTACTTTTTCTGCAACAAGAGAGTCTGCTGCTGCCTGGATTTCACCGGTTGTTGTTCCTGTTTTTTCCACATAGGCAATTCCATGCTCATCACAATAAGCTTTTGCCGCATCAATCGCACTCTTTGATGAGTCCTGGCTCTTATCATATAATAAACCGACTTTTGCAGTATCCGGGTTGACTGCTGAAATAAAGTCCATAATCTGTGCCACATCAATTGCATCGGAAGTTCCTGTGATGTTTGCTCCCGGAGCATCGTTGCTTGCTACAAGTCCTGCACCAGCCGGGTCAGATACTGCTGAAAAAACAACCGGTATCTGATTATCCTCTGTTGCATTCTGCATAATCATTGCCGCCGGTGTTGCAATTGGAATAATGACATCTACATTCTCTGCAACAAGGTCTGCTGCAATCTGGTTTAATGTAGAGGAGTCTGCCTGACCGTTATATGTATAATCAGCATAGTCAAAGGTTACTCCAAGCTCTGCACCTTTTGCATCTAATTCCGCTTCAATTGCTTTTTCAATCTGGTTTAATGATGCATCATCAACATACTGTACGATTCCGACTTTGTACACGGTTCCCTCAGCAGTACCGGCCGTCTCTTTTTCTGCTCCTGCCTCTGTCGCTGTATCTGCTCCGGCAGTGTTCTCTGTCTGTACATCTGCATTTGCACTTGTATCTGTCTGAGTGTCATTTCCACAACCACTTACCATTGCTGTTACCATTGCCATTGTTAATACTGCTGCCATCATTTTTTTCTTCATAATTTTTTCCTCCAAATATTTAAAAATGTTTTTTGAAAGAAATCCGTTTTGAAAGTTTTTAAATCGTGTCTGCGCATCCTCCGCATTCCGCAGGATTTTTCTGTTACTCTGAAATTATTTTCCAGTAACACAAAAACCGCCCCAGGCTATCTGCCTGAGACGGTAATAAAATCTTATTATCGCGGTACCACTCATCTTGACTATATCAGTCCACTCTCTCATGTACTATCATACATGCCTGATTGATAACGGGTTCGGTTCCCGGTGACTCCTACTTCTGATACACTGCTTACTATGTATCCTGTTCAGGTCACCCTCGAAAGTCCATTCAGTAAAACGATCTATACTGCAATTCCACCACCTGCAGCTCTCTGTAATATCAACAGATTACTTACTACTCTTTCTCAACGGTTTTTCTTTATGGTGTTAC
>CAKRCJ010000285.1 GCA_934307185.1 uncultured Roseburia sp. | reverse complement strand
TTCCTGAATTATCAGTCAAAAAAAGAGACACAAGTAACTTGATGTCTCAACCTACTCAGAAATTAGCACACTTTTTCAATTTTGTCAAGTGCCATCGGATGTCCGGAAATGCTATAATTTCTTAAGAAAATAATAATATTAAAGGGTCTGACACTATATCAGACCCTAATGAAACTCATTTAAACATTATGACCTTTTATTTGATAGAATCAGCCGGTTCTTCTTCAGTCTCCTTCTCTTTCCCGCTTTCATCCAACAGTTCTCCATCTCCGAGCATATGGTTATATAATTGCATAATAGTGGCTAAAAGTACAGCTTTTTCTACCTCATTCTCTGTTTCATCTAGTAATTCACACAGCAGTGATGATACCTGAGTCCATTTTTTTAATCCACAGCACAATATAAATCTTGCATGCCTTATCTTTTCGCTGATTTTTTGGGCTGTAGCTACATATGTTTCTTTGTCAATACTCAGTCCATCTTTCAATTCATAATAAGGGATCCGTGCATCTATCCATACATAGTACAATGCGAATATTCTACTTTTCTCCGTGTCAAAAAAGTCTTCAGAATTAATCAGTTTCCATAGTTCTTCATAAAATTCGTTAGCTTTTTTTCTTTGTAACAATATTTTTTCTAAAATACCATCTACAATTTTTCCGTAACGATCCCTATAATCCAAACATTCCCCTCTTGTGAACACTTGTCTGGCTTCTTCATCACCTGCCGAATCTATATCCTCTGATATTTCCAAAAAAAACTGAAAAAGTTCCGCCTGATTTTCAGGTGCTGATATTATACAGCGATATATTTCCGCACATATATCGACTTGTTCCCCCTTAAGTGTTTTTAATAACCATTCGATTTTCTTTTTATAATCACTTTTGCAACATTTTTCCATATCTGGTCTCCCTACCATTATTTTCGCTTGCACCAATCATCCCACATCTTCAATGTAGGTAACTCTTTTCTCCCGTTTTAACGGTTTCATGAATACTCTTGTATAATTAAAGTTTTTTGCGATTATCGACTGTTTTTCCTTTATTGTGCTATGCGATAATCCCTTTGCGGGTATTATAAAATCAGACATATTCTCCAAAAGCTTTTTTCCGGTATTTGACAGCCAATAATATTTTGTTCTTCCTGTCTTACGGGACAAAATATAATTCTTATCTTTCATTGAACTCATAAATTGCGATAATTCCGAATCACTAAAGCCGCTCTTTCTAGCCAGCTCACCATGTGTCATACTTTTACCATTTTGCAATGAAAAGAAAACGTTCGCTTTCTTTTCATTCATCGCATAAAGAATTGTATCCCCCTGCAATACTCTATCCGACACCTGATGCTCCTGCATTAGCTTAATCAATTCCATAACACTGTATATCCGCCCTATCAGGAACGAATTCAAATTATTTCGTTCATTATCCTCTAATAGATTTCTACCTTCCTGTAAAGAAGTCCATAAATCCGCCACAGCGTTCTTCCAAATTACTTCCTCCCCTTGCTCCAGTATCCTGCTGCCCTGTCCTACAAATTCGTATACGTCTCCGTCATCCAATTTTTCATTATCTATCTGTTCCAGGATGTACCCGGCCATTCTGTCAAATTCTTTCTCCATATGGCATTTGCCTCCAATAGTTTATGAATAGTTTAGCACTCTCTTTCTGCGGAATCAACCGTTTTTTACAACAAGCCCAGATACTATAGTGCGATTGTTGTAATTCTTTTTTCCATCCCAATGTTGTATGGTGATAATTTAATCTCTAACACATAGCTACACATTTTGTTACATGGTTGTGTACATTCTGTCGGTTTCTTTATCGATTCATATGCTCCCGAAGCTGCTGTTTTCTTTTTTCCGATGACCGTTGCTCCTCCTATAATCGTAGACTGTTTTTTCAGTGCTCCACATCCGTTACAAAATACGGAATTAGTAAAATAATCCGCTGCGTATCGTTTTAATGGCTTTTCAAATGATCCTCCAGATGCACTCCATGCGGGAATCAACAGTACTGTTGGAGTAAATTTTTCAACATAATAATCCGTATATACACCGTCAATTACATCTCTGCAAGTAGCCGGAAGCACATATCCCACTCCATTTACATATAAGAATGTAGAACGGCATCCCGGATGTTCTAGGGCTTCCGTTATTTCATAACCCTTATTTTCCTTACCTCTTTTTCTTTTCCGAAAAGGTACTGTCTTATAGTATTGTCCAATATTTCTTCCACCGGCATCCAACAGAAATTGAACATTGTCATTCTCATCTGTCCATGTAGATCCCGGAAATACTGCAATCAGTTTTGACTGCAAAGACTCATCTCTTTTCCAGTCTCCCAGTTTAGCCTTAATCATATTCAATATTTCATTGCCTGTGCAAAATTCCGGTAATACTATAAATTCTGCTCCGTTTTCGATGGCTCTATGCATTTTTTGACAAATCAATTCACCTGTCTGTTCCTGCATTTCCTCCTTATAGACAATCTGCTCTCTACTGCCTATCGTTCGCTTTGTCGTAAAATGTTGTCCATCAATTCCGGCAATAATTGCTATTTTAATCACTTTTTCATCTTCACTTTTTCGTTCTAAATAGTTCAGCTTAGGCAATTCTGCTTTCTTAGGAAGTCTCTTTCTATCCAGAATGATTAAATTATTCAAGTTCTCATCAATTCCCGGTACTGTTTTCCTCTCCCGCCCAATCTTCTGTATCAGTTCTTCATGGATACACTCTCCTGTTGGATAGACAATATATTTTCTCAGACTGTCACCTTTATTTAGTGGTTGCCGGTCTCCCCATTGAATCAGATTCCACATAGGGATTACACTATCAATTGCCGATAGCAGAGTAAATACAGCAGATAGTATATTTTCCTTTTTTTGACCAAATGCTACAAGTTCTATCCTCTGCATTTTGTCTATGATTTTCTGTTTTTTCTCCTGAAATGTACTCTTGGGGTAATTCTCTAATAACTCCGCAACATCATAAGCGAATTCAGTCAACAATGGAATGTTCGGATTACTTTCTACGTTTTCTTCCACTACCCCTTCATCTATATATTCGCTAATAAAACCTGCCGGATTATTCAATTCCTGCGTTAGTATATCATAGCAGATTGCCGCCATGTCAAAAACAGTCTCTGCTTTCTTTAGTTTGGTAAGATACCGGTCTTCTACGGTCACTTTGTATATCATCTTGAATTACAATTCCCCTTTTACAAATATATGTGATACTTCTACTCAAGTTCATTATATCACACTTTTTTAATAAAGAATATCATTTTAAATTTCCTCTATGCCTGTTCACACTCAATGCGGAAAATATAGTAGCAGGCAAAATTACCAAAAATCTTCCGATCCGCTTCCAGCTTGCTGATGTCCGGCACGCTCACCCCGTTGTTCTGTAGATAACGGAAATAGATACGGACGCTGTCCATGAACCGGTTGTGCTGGCTGGTGCGGTAGCTGTCGTTCTCAGCTTTCTCTTC
>CAKRCJ010000284.1 GCA_934307185.1 uncultured Roseburia sp. | reverse complement strand
TTTAATTGAAATTGACCCGGGTGTGTCATTTGGAACCGGAAAGCATGAGACAACACAGCTTTGTATCCGCCAGCTTTTAAAATATATCTGTGGAAACGAAAGCTTTACACCGGAAAATAAAGAGCCAAAGGTATTAGATGTCGGCTGCGGAAGCGGTATTTTATCCATTGTAGCATTAAAGCTTGGCGCAAAAGCAGTAGTCGGAACAGACTTAGACCCGGACTGCATGACATCAACCCATGAGAATATGGAAGTCAACCATCTGCCGGCGGAGCTTGGAACCTTTTATGTCGGTAACTTAATTGATGACAAAGAACTTCAGGAGAAGGTCGGAACGGAAGAATACGACATTGTTGTTGCAAACATTCTTGCAGATGTCATTATTCCGATGGCACCGGTTATCCCGGCGCGTCTGAAAAAAGGCGGATATTTTATCACCTCAGGAATTATTGATTTTAAAGAAAACGAAGTGAAAGCTGCTATCGAAAAAGCCGGACTTGAAATAGTCGAAATCAACCATCAGGGCGAATGGGTGAATATTACAGCGAGAAAGAATTAGGAAAATGTACCAGTTTTTTATAGAAAATGAAAATGTATCGGAAAAATTTGTGACAATTGAAGGCTCAGATGTCAACCATATCAAAAACGTCCTGCGTATGCGTAACGGCGAGAAAATCAGAGTGTGTACCAAAGACGGCAGAAACTTTTTCTGTAGTATTGCAGATATGACAGACAGCTTTGTGCGGGCGGATATTTTAGAAGAGGAGGCAGAAGATACGGAGCTTCCAAATAAAATCTATCTGTTTCAGGGCTTGCCGAAAAATGACAAAATGGAATGGATTATTCAAAAAGCAGTAGAATTAGGAGTGTACAAAGTCATTCCTGTCTCCATGAAAAACTGTGTGGTAAAGCTTGACGAGAAAAAGGCAAAGGCAAAAGTCACAAGATGGCAGGCGATTTCCGAGAGTGCCGCAAAGCAGTCTAAGCGGAGCATCATTCCAGAGATTAGTGCGCCGATGACTTATAAAGAAGCAGCTGCCTGTGCAGAAAAGCTCGATGTCAATCTTGTTCCATATGAGAATGCAAAAGGCATGGCAGGAACGAAAGCAGCTGTGGAGCAGATAAAAAAAGGCGAAAGCATAGGTATTTTTATCGGACCGGAGGGCGGTTTTGCCCCGGAGGAAATCGAACTGGTAAAAGACAAAATGCAGCTCATTTCGCTTGGAAAAAGAATTTTAAGAACAGAGACAGCAGGAATGACTACGCTTGCAATTTTAGGCTATTATTTAGATAGTATGGAACAGTAGCTGATGTATGGATAAGGTAAGGTGATAAAAATGGATACAAATTTAACGGAATGTTATCTGGATAATTCTGCAACCACACGTTGCAGTGAACGTGCAAAAGATATCATGGTAAAGGTATTGATGGAGGATTATGGGAATCCTTCCTCCCTTCATATGAAAGGCGTGGAGGCAGAAAACTATATAAAGGCTGCAAAGAGCAAAATTGCAAAAACGATGAAGGTGGAGGAAAAAGAAATTCTTTTTACCTCGGGCGGAACGGAGTCAAACAACACGGCACTTATCGGCGCAGCACTTGCAAATAAGAGAGCGGGGAATCATATTATTACTACATCGGTAGAGCATGCATCCGTATCCGCAGTAACCGGTTATCTTGAAGAACTTGGATTTCGGGTTACTTATCTGAAAGTGGACAGCGATGGAATTATTTCACTGGAAGAGTTAAAAGAAGCAGTCTGTGAGGATACCATTCTTGTATCAATGATGATGGTCAATAATGAGATTGGTGCGGTAGAACCGATTGAGGAAGCGGTAAAGGTTATCAAAGCAGAAAATCCAAATACACTCATTCATGTGGATGCAATCCAGGCATATGGAAAGTATAGGATTTATCCGAAAAAGCTTGGCATTGATCTGCTTTCTGTCAGCGGTCATAAAATCCATGCGCCAAAAGGCACCGGATTTTTATATATCAAAGACAAAACAAAAATAAAACCATTAATTTACGGTGGCGGACAGCAGAAGGGTATGCGCTCCGGGACGGAAAATGTACCGGGGGTTGCTGCGTTAGGTGAGGCGGCTGCAGAGATTTACGAGAACTTTGAAGAAAAAATCGAGCATTTATATGAGATAAAGCAGCGGTTTGTGGACGGTGTTTTAAAAATTGAAGGTGTGACAGTCAACGGAAAAACAGGAAGAGAGTCTGCACCGCAGATTGTAAGTGTGAGCATTGACGGAGTGCGCAGCGAGGTTATGCTGCATACATTAGAGGACAAGAAGATTTACGTATCCGCAGGAAGCGCCTGCTCCTCTAATAAACCATCGGTGAGCCATACACTTTCTAGTATCGGTTTAAAGAGTAATCTTTTAGACTCTACGATACGCTTCAGCTTTTCTGTGCATACGACAGAAGAAGAGATTGATTATGCTTTGGAAGTGATGGGCGAGGTTGTTCCAAAGTTAAGAAAATACACAAGACATTAGAAGGAGAAACTATGTACAAATCATTTTTGATTAAATACGCAGAGATTGCAATTAAAGGAAAAAACAGATATTTGTTTGAGGATGCCTTGGTAAGCCAGATTAATAATGCACTTAAAAAAGTGGATGGCGAATTTTTAGTCCGCAAAGAGCAGGGAAGAATTTATGTGGATACGCAGAGCGATTACGATTATGATGAAGTAATCGAGGCGTTAAAATGTGTATTTGGTATTGTCGGCATCTGCCCAGTTGTTTTATTAGAGGACGAGGGATTTGATAAGCTTGCAGAGGAAGTAATATCCTATATTGATAAAGTGTATGCAGATAAGCATTTTACCTTCAAGGTAAATGCCCGTCGTGCGAGAAAGAACTATCCGATGGAATCCATGGAAATTAATGCGGCACTTGGAGAGAAAATTTTGGAAGCATATCCCCAGACGAAAGTAGATGTACATCACCCGGAGGTGGTATTTAACGTTGAAATCCGTGCAAAAATTAATGTATATTCCACAATTATTCCAGGACCGGGTGGAATGCCGGTCGGAACGAACGGAAAAGCAATGCTTTTATTATCCGGTGGTATCGACAGTCCGGTTGCAGGTTATATGATCGCAAAACGTGGGGTTACCATTGATGCAACTTATTTCCATGCACCGCCATATACTTCCGAACGTGCAAAACAGAAAGTAATTGACCTTGCGAAAATCGTTGCAAAATATTCTGGTCCGATTAACCTTCATGTCGTTAACTTTACCGATATCCAGCTTTATATTTATGAGCAGTGCCCACATGAGGAATTAACTATCATTATGCGCCGTTACATGATGAAACTGGCAGAGCATTTTGCAAAAGAGAACAAGTGCCTTGGACTGATTACTGGAGAGAGTATCGGACAGGTGGCAAGCCAGACCATGCAGTCTTTGGCTGCAACCAATGAGGTATGCACTATGCCGGTTTACCGTCCGTTGATTGGCTTTGACAAGCAGGAG
>CAKRCJ010000283.1 GCA_934307185.1 uncultured Roseburia sp. | reverse complement strand
CTATACGGATGCGCATTTTGCCGATGAGAGCTTTGAACATATGGTACAGCCGAAAATGGTATATATTTCCAATCCAACGGAGATAGGAACGATTTATAAGAAGGCAGAACTCGAAGCAATCTACCAGGTATGCAAAGAACGCGGGCTTTATCTTTTTATGGATGGGGCGAGACTTGGTTACGGACTTATGTGTAAGGAAAACGACCTGACACTTTCGGATATTACCGCAAATACGGATGTATTTTATATCGGTGGAACAAAAGTGGGTGCACTTTTTGGTGAGGCAGTTGTCATTCATAATGAAGAACTGAAAAAAGATTTCCGTTACAATATCAAACAGCGCGGCGGCATGCTTGCAAAAGGAAGACTGCTCGGTATTCAGTTCATTACATTGTTTGAACAAAACCGTTACTTTGAAATTTCCGCTCACGCAGCGAGACTGGCAGAAAAATTAAAAGAGGAATTAACAAATATTGGCATCAGCTTTTATATAAATTCTCCAACAAATCAGCAGTTCCCAATTCTGCCGGATACCGTGCTTGCAGAATTGAAAAAGAAATACAGCTACGCGTATCAGGAGCGTATCGATGAGACACACAGTGCCGTCCGTTTCTGTACCTGCTGGGCAACGAAAGAGGAAAATGTGGATTTACTTCTTTCGGATATCCGCAGACTGCTGAAAAAATAAACGGTCTTTTTTCTATTTGAAAAGGACAGACTACAATACATGGGAGTAACCGATATGCCAGACAAAAAGAACATTTTACTCATCGCAACAGGTGGAACGATTGCATCAAAAAAATCAGACAATGGGTTAAAACCACAGATTTCACCGGATGAACTGATGCAGTATATTCCACAGGTGAAAGACATCTGTGATTTTCATGCAATCCAGCTTTTAAATCTCGACAGCTCGAATATGGAGCCAAAGCACTGGAAAATGATGGTGCGTACAATCCGTGAAAACTATGACAAATATGATGGATTTGTCATTGCGCACGGAACAGATACGATGGCATATACTGCGGCAGCGTTATCTTATATGATACAGAATTCGACAAAGCCGATTGTAATCACCGGGGCACAAAAGCCGATAGACCTTGAGATTACTGATGCAAAGTCCAATCTTTTAGACAGCTTTTTATATGCAGCGGACGAAAAATCCCAGGGGATACAGATTGTTTTCGACGGAAAAGTGATTGCGGGAACGAGGGCCAAAAAAGTCCGTTCCAAAAGCTATAATGCATTTTCCAGCATTGATTTTCCATACCTTGCTGTCATTCAGGATGGAAACATTATGCGCTACATTCCGCCGCTTCCTTATGAAAATGAAGTACGGTTTTATGAGGAGCTGGATGAAAATGTGTATTTAATGAAAATGATACCTGGCATTAAACCAAGAGTTTTACGCAGTGTTTTTGAAAACTATGACTGTATTATTATTGAGAGCTTTGGAGTAGGTGGCATTCCAAAATCAATCTCGGATGATTTTTATAAACTTTGTCAGGAATTTCCGGACCGGCTTGTTGTTATGGCAACGCAGGTCGCACATGAGGGAAGTGATATGACAGTTTATGAAGTGGGACACGATATGAAAAAATATTGCAGATTTTTAGAGTCCTACGATATGACATTAGAGTCTGTTATTGCAAAAGTGATGTGGATGCTTGGCAATAAGGAAACATTAGACGGTGACCTGGAAGACATCTTTTATAAAAATGTAAATTATGATGTTATTTTCGGAAAAAACCGGAAATGTGAATAAAAACAATGGGCTGGCTGTTTTACGTAGTTTTTTAAGTTGCAAACACAATTTTGTAAGATTATAATGATAACAGATGGATAAAATTTAAAATTGTGCGAGGTAGAAAAAGGTGAAACAGATATACAGAGCGAGTAAAAGCGGAAATCTTGCGGAAGTTCTTAAAGAAATAAGTGCGCCGAAGCTATTATTACTGATGTCGAACGCAAACCAGTTTGCGCAGCATGTAGAGGAATTAGAGAAGCGTTTTCCGGGAGTTCCAAGCATTGGCTGTATTGGCGGCAGCTATGGCGGACAGACGGTTGTGGCAGAGAATGGCGTAGCTGTAGCCGCGTTTGAGGGAAATCTCACAGTAGCGGCTAATGTATTAGAACAGGCATCTATAATGCCGGTAAAGTATATTGGAAGATTAGAGGAGGATGTGAAAAAGGTTGGTGCGTCCGAAAAGAATACGGTGTGCATAGATTTCTGCAGTGGAAATGATGCCTGTGTTCTGACGACAATTTACAGTGTGCTTGGAGCAAAAAAGATACCGCTTGTCGGTGGAACCGGGGATGCCGGAAAAATATCTGTTAACGGAAAAATTTATGAGGATGCAGACGGCTATGCGCTCATCCGGAACAATGATGGAAAAGTCAAAGTTTATAAGGAAAATATTTATAAACAGGTTCCGGGCTGTCGTTTTATTGCGTCCCACACAGACCGCAGCAAATATCTGCTCGGCGAGTTAAACGGACAGCCGGCAAAAAAAGTATATCAGGATATTTTACATATTAGTGACAAAGAGGTTGAAGCACAGACATTAAAAAATCCTTTGGGAAAAATGAACGGGCAGGATATCTGCATTATTTCCATTAAAGAGGTAGTCGGAAACCAGCTTGTCTGCTACCGGCAGGTGAACGACTCTGATGTGCTTACATTACTTGAAGTAAAGGACATTTCACAGATTGTAGAGGAAACCATTGCGCAAATTAAAGAGGATTTTACACATATATCCGGTGTGTTTTCCATAAACTGTGTTTTCCGTTATCTGCTTTTTTCACAGGAGCATTATTTTGACTCTTATTTAAAATCCATGGAAAAGTTAGGTGAACATGCAGGACTGATTGGTTTTGGAGAGCATTATAACCAGCAGTTTGTAAATCAGACAATGACATGCGTAGTATTTGAATAAGAGGGCGGACAGATACGAAGAAGTACAGATAAATAAAAGGAAGAAAAGGATATGTTCAGAAAAAAAGAAGAAAAAGCCGTTGTAGTTTCAGAAAAAATAGATATGCACCCAATCAGCCATGTGGCGGACAGCATTTTAGCCTATCAGAAGCAGTTGGCACAGCGTGAGGTAGAGTCTTTAGATGAAATGTCAACGGTGCAGAAGGCATTTGAAGCCGCAGTAGAGGAAAATAGTAAATTAAAAGAGCAGATGGAAGCACTGTCTGTAGTATTTGCGGATGTCGGACAGATTGCCACACAGTTTGATGATGTGGAAAATGAGATTGTAGTATCTGTGGGAGCTGCCCAGAAAAAAGTTGATGGACTGAAAAACAGTTCTTTGGAGGTACAAAACAGCTTTGAAGAGATACAGAAGGCTTTTGACGGAGTGCAGGTTTCCATCCAGCAGATTAAGGAGTGCATGAAGCAGATAATTTCGATTGCCAATCAGACGAATATGCTGGCGTTAAATGCATCAATAGAAGCCGCCCGTGCCGGAGAGCAGGGAAAAGGTTTTGCAGTGGTT
>CAKRCJ010000282.1 GCA_934307185.1 uncultured Roseburia sp. | reverse complement strand
CAGCTTTAGGTAGGTCGCTTGAAATGGCTGGTAACAGTCATTCTAGAAAGATGATCATTCGTGTCTGCGTATGCAGATGGACATAACCCGGCTTATCGGCCTGCTTATTTTAAAAGAGAGATGCGTGAAGCATCTTTTTTTTTGCGTTAAATTGTTGTATAGTAATGGTACTTGAGAGGAAAAATGAGGTACTTTATGGAAGAAATAAATCATTTGGAAAAATTAATAAGCATACTGGCAGAGGCATCGGAAATGGGTGCATCTGATATTCATATTGCGCCGATGCGGCAGGTGCTGTTCCGGGTGGATGGAAAGTTAAAAAAAGGTGCTGCAGAAGAAGTTACAGAGCAGGAGATAGAGCAGTGGCTGAAAGAGCTTTTAAAAGCTGGTCAGGCAGATGAACTAAAGGAAAATGGGGAACTGGATTTCTCATGTTCACTTTTAGAAAACCGCATCCGTGTCAATGTATTTAAACAGCAGGGAGCGTATGCAATGTCTGTCCGTGTTTTGCCGATTGTATGCAAAATGCCACAGGAATTGGAAATTCCGCAGTCAATTGTCCGTCTTACCGGAAAAAACCGCGGGCTTATCTTAGTGACAGGCGCGGCGGGAAGCGGAAAGACAACAACACTTGCTTCCCTGCTTCAGTTTATAGCGGCAAAGGATGCAAAGACAATTGTTACCCTGGAAAATCCGGTGGAATACCTATATGAAAGTGACAGCTCCCTGATACTTCAAAGGGAAATCGGCTCTGACAGCCGTTCTTATGTAACAGGTCTCTCTGCTGCATTAAAAGAGGATCCGGATGTAATTTTAGTCGGGGAGATAGAAGATTTTGAGACCGCTGAACTTGCAATTAAAGCGGCAGAAACCGGACATCTGGTGTTAGCATCCGTGCATACCGGCAGCGTATTAAAAACCATTGAGCGTATGATTGAAATTTTCCCTCCGCACAAAAAGCAGCAGGTGCGGGCTCAGCTGTCGGAGGTACTGCTTGGTGTTATCTCACAGCAGCTTCTGCCAAAACAGGGAGAAAAGGGAAGAGTTGCAGCATATGAGGTCATGATTGCCGATGCAAACATTCGAAATCTTATCCGTGACAGTAAAAACCATCAAATTCCATCTGTGATGAGAAATGATGCAAAAGAAGGAATGATTACAATGGATGAGGCAATTTATAATTTATACATGAAGAGCAGCATCGATTCTGAAACGGCAATTGCTTATGCCGAAGATGCCGCAGATATGCGCCGGAAAGTGGAATTATTCTAATTATTATAGAAATATAAAATGTTTCTAAAAAGACGATAGATTTCTTGACGCCTTTCTATTAAGAGGGTAACATAAAAGCGTGGCAGAGATGAAACGGTACCATACAGGTACCGTTTTCTATATAAATAATTTTAAAAATCGAAACATACAGATTTTAATTTCTGTAGAAAAGAACGAGGTAAAAAGTATGAAGGAAAAAATACAGCGATTTATGATTGGACGATACGGAGCAGATGAACTGTCGAAGGCACAGAGTGTCGTAGTAATGATTTTACTAATCTTGTCGTTATTCGGCAGACTTGGAATTCTTTACTGGCTTGCTCTTGCACTGATGATATATTCGGTTTGGCGGATGTTTTCCAAAAATGTATCCAAAAGATATGAGGAAAATCAGAAATACTTAAATTACAGATACAAAGCAGCTGTAAAAATAGACCGTATGAAAAAACATTTTGCGCAGCGTAAAATTTATCGTTTTTATAAATGCCCGCAATGTAAACAGAAAGTAAGAGTTCCAAAGGGAAGAGGAAAAATCTGCATCACCTGCCCGAAATGCAGAACAGAGTTTGTAAAAAAGAGTTGATAAAAAGGAGATATTCCAATGTTTGGTTATATTAATATCAATCAGAAAGAATTATCGGAAGAAAATAAAAAAACATATCAGGCATATTACTGCGGATTGTGTCAGAAGTTAAAAACAAACTGTGGAGCAAAAGGACAGATGCTGTTAAGCTATGACCTTACTTTTTTAATTGTTCTTCTGACAGGACTTTACGAATTAAAAAATGAGGAAACAGAATTTACCTGTCCGCTTCACCCGACGAAAAAGCGGACTGCTTATATCAATGAAGCTACAGATTATGCGGCAGACATGAATTTAATTCTCGCTTATCAGAATATGTTAGATGACTGGAAGGATGAAAAATCTTATACAAAAAAAGCATTTGTAAAAATTCTTGATAAGGATTATACTCGTATCATGTCAAAATATCCAAGACAGGTAGCGGCAGTAGAAGAATTTATGCGCAAGACAGAAGAGGTGGAGCAGAACAAAGAAACAAATCTTGATGTGGTTGCCGGACTGACAGGACAGATGCTCGGTGAGATTATGTGCTGGAAAGAAGATGAATGGCAGGAAGAGATGCGCACCTTAGGATTTTATATGGGTAAATTTATTTACCTGATGGATGCCTATGAGGATTATGATGCGGATAAGAAGAAGGA
The DNA here is from genome assembly GCA_934307185.1 of uncultured Roseburia sp. Classification (GTDB taxonomy): domain Bacteria; phylum Bacillota; class Clostridia; order Lachnospirales; family Lachnospiraceae; genus Roseburia. The sequence continues at coordinate 1,011 of CAKRCJ010000282.1, read as the reverse complement.
TGCCTACAATCCACTTGTTTTTATGGAGAAAGAGAATGCACAGGAATTTGATACATTTTGTAAACTGATGCTTACCAGCATGATGTCAGAATGTGCAAAATCATTTGAACGGCTGCCAATTTTAATGCATGCGGATATTTTAAGAAACATATTATATTCCGGTGTCTGGAGTAAATACGAGTATTTACAGTTGAAGAAAAAGAAACTGGACGAAAAAAAGAGAAAGAAAAAATAACAGTTCATAAGTATGGATTGTTGAAGAAAAGTAAGTAAAACGAGGAAAACCATATGACAAACCCCTATCAGGTGCTTGGAGTATCACCGGGCGCCTCTGATGATGAAATAAAAAAAGCATATCGTACATTAAGCCGTAAATATCACCCGGATGCCAACATTAATAATCCGAATAAGGCGGAGGCAGAAGAGAAGTTTAAAGAAGTGCAGCAGGCTTATGACCAGATTATGAAGGAAAAACAGTCTGGTGGCAGTTATGGTGGAAGCTATGGTTATAATACGTCTTCCGGCAGCACCGGAGGCTATCATTACAGTGGGAACAGAAGCTACAGTACCGGCAGTGATTCTCCAAAGATGCAGGCGGCTGCAAATTATATTGCAAACCGCTGTTATTCGGAAGCGCTTAATGTGTTAAATGGAATTCCTTTTGCAGAACGTGGTGCACGCTGGTATTATTACAGCGCAATGGCAAATCAGGGAGCCGGTAATAATATTATGGCAAAAGAACATGCAAGCCGTGCTGTTGAGATGGAGCCGAGTAATTTTGAATACCGCCAGTTTTTACAGCATCTTGAGTATGGCGGAACGTGGTACACCAATATGGGAAACAATTATGACAGACCATATTCGAGCGCTGGAAGCTGGTGCTTAAGTCTGTTATTTCTTAACATGCTTTGTAACTGCTGTTGCCTTAAGCCATTTTAAACCGGAGTTTAGGTAATGTAGTGCTGCAGATTTTGCGGCTATCGCCTTAAGGTAACGAACGGCAGCAGGAAA
>CAKRCJ010000281.1 GCA_934307185.1 uncultured Roseburia sp. | reverse complement strand
ATTCTTCTCTCTTTCTTGAAAATTCTACTGTGTCATTTGTGCATTGTGCTTTATTGTTTTCATTTTATTCTTGTTTCTTTTGTGCTATTTTTCATATTTTCTTGTATTTTTCCGAAATTTCTTATATTTTATTAGGCTATATACACAAAACAGGCATCTGGCAAATCCCTTGCCAGATGCCCATTTCACACGGTTTTCATGTTCTTTTTTGCTTATTTTTCTATTTTATATGCGTTATTTTCTCCACAGATTTCTATGACTCTAATGTCTCGTTCATCATTTCCATTTTTTCTTCGGCTTCATATATGAGTCTGCTGCATTCTTTGAGTTCATCGCCAAAATCAATGGTGTTGCCCTGATATAATGACTTATACTTAATATCATGCTCTAAGCTTGCCCACAAATCCATTGCCTGTGTCCGTATCTGCAGCTCCACCGGTACCATTTGTTTTTTATTCATAAAATAAACCGGCACCCGGATTAGCATATGTAAGCTCCGGTATCCGTTTTTTTTCGGCTCTTCAATGTAATCTTTTACTTTCATAATTACAATATCGTCCTGCGCCATTATTCTGTCACGGATAAGATACACATCTTTGATGTATGGGCACACAACACGTATTCCTGCAATATCATAAATGTTATTACATGCTGCACTTAATGTTAGTGCCATATCTTTTTTCTGAAGCTTGCCAAGGATACTCTGCGCTGACTTTAACCGCGTATCAATATGATGAATCGGACAGCGAAGCTTTCGATACTTGAACTCGTCTTTTATAATCTCAAGCCTTGCAGTGGCGGCACTCATTGCCGCATTATACATACGCAGAACCGGGTCGATACTTCTGGAAAACTCCTCCGTCATATCAGCTAACCGCTCCATATTATTCTCATATGGCATTGCAACCGGTACAAGCTCATTAATTTCTATTACGGACTGTTCCTCTTCGTAATAGTAAGTATTCTCTGTTATAGTTTCTTCTTTTTGCATTTATTTTTACCCCAATTTCTCATTTTTATAATTTATTGCATTTTCTTCACTTGTGCTCATTATATCATACAATCGTAAACTGCCCGTTAAAGCAGTCTTAAAATTTTCTAAAATTAAATTGCATTACTCGGAGATGCCTTTTCGTAAGCTATAGGGAAAATAAAAAATACCACACGAAAGATATTTTTGTTCTCTTTCGTGTGGTATCTGTATCGCTTATATTTACTTTTTATAATTCAATTCCGCAGCCCTGCAATAATTCCCTTGCAGTATCGAGTGAATCCACACCATGAAGATTTTTAATCGGTGCAAATTCTTTTTCTCTTACAACTTCATATGGAATACAGTCATCCATCATATGTACCATATCAAGTACAAGTGTCTCGAATTTATATCCGTTTGGCTGTTCCGGTTTTACCTTTTTGCCCTCTAAATCAATATGCGGAATTTTCTTTTCAACAACATGAATAGGCATATGTGCATCTGCTATCTGCTCTAACTTTTTCTCTGAGAAAAGATAATTTAAAATAACACCAAAGCCATATAATAAATCTCCGTTCTCTTTTCTGGCGGTTGCCATTTCTTCTGTCATCTCATAATATTCTGCAATAGACGGCTTGCCATCCTCTGTACAGAGAACCCCTACTTTTTCATCCGGTGCTGCTTTACGCACTACCTTCGCCCCACTCTCACAACCGGAAACAATCGTTGCTCCGATAAACAATGGGTCTGCAATTCTCTGTAAGCAGTTATCCACTGCAAATACATTAATCCATTCAATTCCTCTTGTGTGAATATCCTCCAGTAAACCGGCACTTACCATAGAACCAAACCAGCCGCCATTTCCATTTGGTGACATTGCAACTGCTGTGTCCTCTTCCATATAAACACGTCCTTCATAATCGCATGCCGGAACCATTTCCTGAATAAAGAACTTCACATAATCCTTCGGATATCCAAAGTAATTATGCTCCTCAAAAAATTCTACCGTATCTTTATTATTGATGTTACTCGTCATAATGTACATCGGAACAAATTCCCCTGCTTTATTTGTCACATCCATCAGATTTCTGAAAAGCTGTTCAAATAAGTATAATTCACGATGAACACCAATGTTTAAGGTTCCCTTTGGTCTGTCTAAGCCAAGTCTTGTTCCCTGCCCGCCTGCTAAGAGAACTGCACCTACTTTTCCTTCCCGGATAGCCTTTAAACCAGCTTCCATGAACTCGTCTTTTCTTGCTTCAATCTCAGGTACTTCAACAGCCTCAAGCGGAGCAAAAACACCACGCTCATTTACCGTCTCTTTACGCTCGATATTCTCAAGTATTTTCCAGTCAATCTGCTTAAGCTGGTTCTTTAACACTTCATTCTGTTCTGGCGTGTTACGCTCCATGCTCGCTCTGATATAGGACTGGTTTTCGTTCTCCCAAATATTCATTTTTCTTCTCCTGTTTTTACATTCTATTATTTTCGAACAAATTTCTCTCAAATTCATCCATTATTCCTACAATGGTATTATTCTACCATAGTTCCTGGAATATCGCAAATTTTCGTATCTTTTCGACTTTTCAGGCTAGGTTTAATTTCGTCCGCGGAAGCCTTTTCCGATAATTCCGTTCTTATTTGTGTGACAATTTACTTATAAACATACTATTTACAAACTTATTAACATTATCCACATAGTTATCCACGAGTTATCAGATTTTTTGTTATTATCTGTTTATAAGTCTAATTTTATCGAACATTATCGGATTGTGGACATTTCTATGTCATAGAAGCATGAACTTTCCGACTGCGAAAAAAAATGGCATAACCGAAGCCATGCCACTTTTGTAAATTCAATATTCTCTTTACTCTGTAAATTATGCAAGTGCTGCTGTAATGATTGCCATAGAGTAAACTTCAGAAGCGTTGCATCCACGGGATAAATCGTTAATTGGTGCATTTAAACCAAGTAAGATTGGTCCGTAAGCTTCGAAGTTACCAAGACGCTGTGCAATCTTGTAACCAATGTTTCCAGCGTTGATGTCAGGGAATACAAATGTATTTGCATGTCCTGCAACCTTGGAATCTTTACATTTTGTACGTGCAACTCTTGGAGATACTGCTGCATCGAACTGGATTTCTCCTTCGATTGGAAGCTCTGGATATTTTTCTCTTGCCTTGTGGGCAGCGTTACGCATCTTATCAACATCCTCACCTTTACCAGAACCAAGTGTTGAGTAGCTTAAGAATGCAACCTTCGGGTCAATTCCGAAAATTTTTGCACATTCTGCTGTCTCACCTGCGATTTCAACTAATTCATCCTCTGTTGGGTGAATATTGATTGCGCAGTCTGCCATTGCTAATACTTCGTTCTCACCTGTTGCTGCCGGACGTACCATAATGAAGCAGGATGATACGATTGTGTTGCCTGGTTTTGTTTTAATTAACTGTAAAGCCGGACGTACTGTATCTGCTGTAGAGTATGTTGCTCCACCAAGAAGGGAATCAGCAACTCCCATTTTTACTAACAT
>CAKRCJ010000280.1 GCA_934307185.1 uncultured Roseburia sp. | reverse complement strand
GGCTTATACGGCGCAGGCAGTGGAAAATCTGGAAAAAGCCGGTGCAGTCATTATAGGAAAAACAAATATGGACGAATTTGCCATGGGAAGTACCACAGAAACTTCTGCCTATGGAGTGACGAAAAATCCGTGGAACACAGAGCATGTACCTGGTGGCTCCTCCGGCGGTTCGTGTGCAGCAGTTGCAGCAGAGGAGTGTTCTTATGCGCTCGGCTCTGATACCGGCGGTTCCATCCGCCAGCCGAGTTCTTTTTGCGGTGTGACCGGAATTAAGCCAACGTATGGAACGGTTTCAAGATACGGACTGATTGCTTATGGTTCCTCGTTAGACCAGATTGGACCGATTGCAAAAGATGTAACAGACTGTGCTACCATTTTAGAAGCGATTGCTTCCTATGATAAGAAAGACTCAACCTCCATTGAACGCAACGATTTAAAATTTACAGAAGCGCTTGTGGATGATGTGAAAGGGTTAAAAATCGGTATTCCAAGAGATTATTTTGGAGAGGGCTTAGACCCGGAGGTAAAAGAGGCTGTTTTATCTGCAGCAAAGGTACTGGAGAAAAAAGGTGCCATTGTGGAAGAATTTGACCTAAGTCTTGTGGAGTATGCAATTCCGGCATACTATGTCATAGCCTGTGCAGAGGCAAGCTCAAACCTGGCACGTTTTGATGGCGTAAAATATGGTTATCGTGCAAAGGAGTATGAAGGACTTCACAATATGTATAAAAAATCCCGCTCGGAAGGCTTTGGAGCGGAAGTAAAGAGAAGAATTATGCTTGGCTCTTTCGTATTAAGCAGTGGTTATTATGACGCTTATTATCTGAAAGCACTTCGCACCAAAGCATTGATAAAAAAAGCTTTTGATGATGCTTTTGCAAAATATGATGTAATTTTAGGACCAGCTGCACCGACAACTGCCCCGGAAATTGGTTCTTCATTAAGTGATCCGATAAAAATGTATCTGGGAGATATTTATACAATTTCAGTGAACTTAGCAGGTCTGCCGGGAATTTCGCTCCCATGTGGAAAAGACTCTAAGGGGCTTCCAATCGGCTTACAGTTAATTGGTGACTGTTTCAAAGAGAAAAATATTATCCGTGCCGCCTATGCATTTGAGCAGACAAGAGAATATGAACACAGTCCGTTATGCTAGAGAGGTATGTGGCAGAAAAATTTGTCAGTATGAAATCAGTGACAGAAGCAGAAGTTTGGAGGAAGCATTATGAGTAAAGTATATGAAACAGTCATTGGATTAGAGGTCCATGTTGAATTAGCAACAAAAACAAAGATTTTCTGTGGCTGCTCTACCGCTTTTGGAGGAGCACCAAACAGCCATACCTGTCCGGTGTGTACCGGTATGCCGGGATCCCTTCCGGTGTTAAATAAGCAGGTCGTGGAGTATGCCATGGCAGTTGGTCTTGCGACAAACTGCAGTATTACGCAGTATTGTAAATTTGACCGGAAAAATTATTTTTATCCGGATAATCCACAGAACTATCAGATTTCACAGCTCTATCTGCCGATTTGCCGTAATGGCGGGGTAGAAATAGAGACTGCAGCAGGAAAAAAGACAGTAGGTATACATGAAATTCATATGGAAGAAGATGCCGGAAAACTGGTACATGATGAGTGGGAAGACTGTTCAATTGTCGATTATAACCGTTCCGGTGTGCCGCTGATTGAGATTGTATCCGAACCAGATATGCGTTCCGCGGAGGAGGTTATTGCATACCTTGAGAAGCTGCGGATGATTATCCAGTATCTTGGCGCATCAGACTGTAAATTAAATGAGGGCTCCATGCGTGCAGATGTCAATCTGTCCGTCCGTGAGATGGGGGCACCGGAATTTGGAACGCGTACCGAGATGAAGAACTTAAACTCATTTAAGGCAATTGCAAGGGCAATCGAAGGTGAGCGTACCCGTCAGATTGAACTGATTGAGGAAGGAAAAAAAGTTGTCCAGGAGACGAGACGCTGGGATGACAATAAAGAGTATTCCTATGCAATGCGTTCCAAAGAAGATGCGCAGGATTACCGTTATTTCCCGGAACCGGATCTGGTACCGATTGTGATAAGTGATGAATGGATTGCACAGGTCAAGGAAAGACAGCCGGAACTTCGCACGGAAAAATTAGAGCGTTACAAAAAAGAATTTGGTCTGCCGGATTATGATGCGGAAATTATCACCGGGCATAAAAAGTTTGCTGATCTTTTTGAGGCAACAACTGAAATATGTAAGAAACCGAAAAAGGTTTCCAACTGGATTATGGGTGAGATTATCCGTCTGTTAAAAGAAAACGAGATGGATCCGGAGGATATTAAATTTTCACCGGTAAACCTTGCAAAAGTAATCGAACTGGCAGACTCCGGTGCGATCAACAGTACAGTTGCCAAGGAGGTTTTTGAACAGGTATTTAAAAATGACATTGACCCGGATAAATATGTGGAAGAAAAAGGGCTTAAAACGGTAAATGATGCGGGTGAATTAAAATCAGCCGTAGAGCAGGTCATCAAAGACAATCCGCAATCCGTAGAGGATTACCGGAACGGAAAAGAGAAGGCAATCGGCTTTTTGGTTGGACAGACTATGAAAGCGATGAAAGGAAAGGCTAATCCGGGAATGGTAAATCAGATTTTGAAGGAATTATTATAAATATTAGGAAAACACTAGCATTTAAAAGCTGATTGGGCTATAATAAATTTACAAAATTTTTACGATGCAGTTACATAAAGACTGCACCACAGGAGGAAAAAATGAGCGTTATTAGTGAATTAATTCGTTCAGAAGCAGATGGAACGATCAGTTTTGGAGATTATTCCCTGGAGGCTAAGGCAAAGCTTGATAATTTCGAACATCAGGGAGACAGTTATAAGGTTAAGACTTACAAGGATATCACGAAGCTGGAGCGTAACGGTATGTTTGTATATGAATCAGTACCTGGTACAGCAGCATTTCATTTAGATGCAGAGGATAGCGGAGTTTCATTTACAGTAGAAGGACCGGAAGATGCACAGATTACATTAGAGCTGGAAGAAGAAACCGAATACGAGATTACGATTGACGGAACAAGTGCTGGAAAGATGAAAACAAATCTTGGCGGCAAGTTAAGTGTCAGTGTTGAACTTGGAAGTAATCCGGTAGAAGTTAAGATTAAGAAGTGTTAATGCATCACAATACAAGGTATATATGAGATTTCAGGGGTTGTCAGAATGGCAGCCCCTTTTGTGATTTCAGGAAAAATAGAAAAATCAGGGAGGAATTTATGGCGAAAGGAAAAACAAGCATTTTTTTCTGTCAGTCATGTGGTTATGAGTCATCGAAATGGATGGGACAGTGTCCGGGCTGTAAAGAATGGAATACATTTGTAGAAGAGGTAGTAGATAAAAAGAGTGCGGGCACATTATCCAAACAGAAGGCAAATGCAGGGGAAGCAAAAGTACTGCCTTTATCCCAGATAGAGATGACATATGATAAGAGAGTGTCCACCGGCATGAAAGAATTAGACCGGGT
>CAKRCJ010000279.1 GCA_934307185.1 uncultured Roseburia sp. | reverse complement strand
GCATACCCTCGCACTGATTAATAACTTCAAGCAGCCGCTGTCCTGCTGCAAGAAGTCTTGCAAAAACATTGCTGGATGCTTTTGATGTTCCAGTCTTTTTCTTCTCGACTAATTCCCTGCTGCCTTCCTTTATCTGCTCTCCTGTCACAAGGTCAAAAGCATCTCCACTATATGGAGCATACGCATCAAAGCCTGTTGTTTCATAAACGTGTGCCGCAAACTGCTCGGTCACTTTATCCTCCCCATGGACAACAAATACTTTTTTCGGAGGATTTTCAAATGCTAAAATCCACTCTGTCAGATGCTCTCTGTCCGCATGACCACTGATTCCCGGAAGGTTTTCAATCTTCGCATGTACCTGGATTGTTTCTCCGAAAAGCTTTACCTCTTTTGCGCCATTTAAAAGTGAATTGCCCAGCGTTCCCGGAACCTGGTAACCGACAAACAGGATTGTAGAATCCTTTCTCCAGAGATTATGTTTTAAATGATGCCGGATACGTCCTGCTTCACACATGCCGGATGCAGAAATGATTACCTTCGGCTTCTCATTAAAATTAATCATTTTTGATTCATCACTTGTAATTGCCATGCGGAGTCCCGGAAATCCAATCGGGTTAATTCCCTGATGCACCAGATTAAGTGCTTCCCCGCTGAAACAGTCCTCAACATTTTTATTAAATATTGTTGTAGCCTCCACAGCAAGCGGACTGTCCACATATACTTCAAAATTTTCAAATTCCGGCAACAGATGTTCTGTTTTTATTCTCCGGATAAAATAGAGCATCTCCTGTGTCCTGCCCACAGAAAATGCCGGAATGACAAGATTGCCTCCTCTTGTAAAGGTATCCTTTATTACATTGGCAAGAGCAGGTGCATAATCCGGCGGAGCGGTATGGTTTCTGTCCCCATAGGTTGACTCCATTACAACATAATCTGCATCCTTAATAAACTGCGGATTTTTAATTAATGGCCTGTTACCGCTTCCAATATCACCGGAAAATACGATTTTTACTTCCTCTTCTCCTTCTGTAATCCACATTTCGATGCTTGAAGATCCAAGCAGATGTCCTGCATCTACAAAGCGGACCTTTAATCCGTCACATATCGTTACAATGCTGTTATAATCACACGGAATAAAATGAGTAAGCACTCCCATTGCATCATTCATATCATACATTGGCACGACTTCCGGTTTTCCGGCTCTCTTTGCCTTACGGTTGCGCCATTCTGCCTCAAACATCTGAATGTGTGCGCTGTCCTTTAACATGATATTACAAAGTTCCGTTGTCGCCGTCGTAGCAAATATCTGACCTCTGAAGCCATGATTATACAAAAGTGGCAAAAGTCCGGAATGGTCGATATGTGCATGTGTTACAAATACATAGTCAATTGCTGCCGCATTGACCGGTATCTCCTGGTTCACATATAAATCCGGTCCCTGCTCCATTCCGCAGTCCACTAATATATGCTTATCTGCAAAAGTTACATAATGACAACTTCCGGTTACTTCATGTGCTGCGCCTAAAAATTCAATCTGCATATGTCCTTCCCCCTGTCTGTGAAAAACCACAACCGCATTCCCCAATCAACTTTTGTGATTTTTCCTGTGTCTTAAATAGTTAGACTTTTCTGTTAATTTATAACACAATTATACTACTTTTATTCGAATCGTACAATTTCTTTTTTCAGCCGGCCCATTATTTTTTTCTCAAGCCTTGAAATATAAGACTGGGAAATTCCAAGCATATCTGCAACTTCCTTCTGTGTTTTTTCTTCGCCATCTAACGAATTAAGCCCAAAGCGGAGTTCAATAATCATCCGTTCCCTTCCGGACAATTTTTCAATTGCAGCTTTTAAGAGTTTTCTTTCCACATCCGTCTCTAAATCCTTTCCGATTACGTCCTCATCCGTCCCCAATATATCGGAAAGAAGCAGTTCATTGCCATCCCAGTCCACATTTAACGGTTCATCAATGGATACTTCAAACTTTGTTTTACTGTTTCTCCGAAGATACATTAAAATTTCATTTTCGATACACCGTGATGCATAAGTTGCAAGTTTAATATTTTTTCCCGGATTGAATGTATTAATACCTTTGATAAGTCCTATGGTTCCGATAGAGATTAAATCCTCCACACCAACACCGGTATTATCAAATTTTTTTGCTATATAAACAACCAGTCTTAAATTATGCTCAATCAGGCGTTTTCTGGCAATCTGTGCATTTTTTCCTTCCAGCATCCGTATGCAGTACGCTTCCTCTTCGCCTTCTAACGGCGGAGGCAGTATCTCTGCACCGCCGATATAATGCACCTCATTTTCTTTGCGTACAAACAGACTGCAAATTCCGGATAAAAATTTTACTTTTTCATATTTGGGTATTACGAATCTCACTACCATTCCATTTTCCTCTTTCCTGACTCTCTAAAAAAGATGCATGGAGAATCAAATCATATTCTTTCTGTTCTAATAAGCCTTCATTCGCAATTCCCACCTCAGCCGGCTTTATCTCTATTTCCCTTTTTCCTTCATATATTTTCATACATTCAATCTGTATCACCGGAAGAAGTCCATCCTTCTGCCCTAACGATATGTAAGGAACAAATCTCACAAAATCTTTTCCCGGATGCATTATTTTCTCTGCCACCCTGTTGCTTATAATACATACCGGCTTTCCATTATAGGGGTCCTTTAACTGATTTCCGCTGTCCCAGTATGCCTTTAAGGAAATGCTCTTCCCGCGATGTTTTAATACGACCGTAAAAATCTGGTTTGCAAATTGTTTTCTCCGCCTTAAATAGTAATTTGTGACAGATAGCGCTAATGCAGAAACAACTGCACCGATTGCAAAATTCTGCTCCTTCCAATACCCTTTTGTAAAAAAGTTCATCATTCCTCCAAGAAAAACCGTCATTCCATAAGTCACAGCCCAGTTTTCCATAAATTCCTTTTTCGTGCTTCCCTTAAAACAAAAAAAGATAAGAATTGTATTTAACACAAAATGAACAAGCAGCATTTTCACATACGGATTGGAAATCCCAATCGTACAGGCTAAATTTCCCATTGCAGACAAAAAAGCGGTAAAAAACAATCTTCTGTTTGTTTTTGCTCTTTTTAACAGACAGTTTGTTCCCACTAACGCAATATAATCCATCCACAGATTTTGCATCAAAAAAACATCTGCATAAAATATGTATATTTACTATCACTCCTCCCTTTTTCTCTCCCTGACGCTATTATATTTTTTTAGAACCATTTTTTTTGTCAGATACAGTACAATACTTTCTATCATTCATCCCAATTTTATGACAAATATTTCCATAAGCCTGTTATTGCAGCAAAAAAAGACCACAATACACTTTTCTATCGTGTATTGTGGTCTTTTTATCCTATGACTAACGTCTTGAATTCTTAAGGAAATCCGGAATCTTAATATCCATCTGCTGTACAGAGCTTTCTGGCTGGCGTGGTCTCTGGATACCGGAAAATGATGGTGCCGTCTGTGTCTGCTGTAC
>CAKRCJ010000278.1 GCA_934307185.1 uncultured Roseburia sp. | reverse complement strand
GTTAAAGCTGGATTTGCAAAAGGAATACGATGTCCGCGCCATTCAGATTAACTTTGCAGACGATAAAATTGACATTCCGGTGCCGGGAGAAATCAAGGGAACCAAAACCCAGCCGCGTTATATTGAAGAAAGAGATTTGGTGACAAGGTGGAAGTTAGAGGGCTCCGTTGATGGAATAACTTACGAAGTGATTGAGGATAAAAAAGATGCCGTGACCGATTTACCGCACGATTTAATTGTGAGGGAAGAAGGATTAAAAATCCGGTACTTAAAGCTTACGGTTTACGAAGTACCATATGGACAGAAGCCATGCATTTCCGGGCTTCGGGTATTTGGAATTGGAGCGGGAGAAAAACCGGGTAAAGCACAATTTACGGTAAAAAGAAGTGAAGACGGACTGGACATGTTTGTGACTGCAAAAGCAGAAAATGCAATTGGATACAATATTTTATGGGGACATAAAGAGGACAAGCTGTATCACAGCTATCTGGTCTACGGTAATGAAGTAGAGGAAAGGAGAATTGGAGCGCTTGTTAAGAACAAAAATTACTATGTGCGCGTGGATACGTTCAATGAGAGCGGAATTACAGAAGGAGACAGCATAAAAACCATATAAATTCCAGAAAAAAGACCTGTAACATCAGACAGGCAGGTGGGGATTTATAAAAATACAGATGTAGGAAAATGAGAAAAACAAACGGAGGAGAAGAAAATGTTTGGAAAGAAAAAAGAACAGAAAATAGAAACAGGTGGTGTGACTTACAGGAGGGCGAAAACATGGCAGATTGCACTTGCGTCCTGTAGTTCCGGGATTGGAATGAGCTTTTATGTACTGCTTGGTCTTGCAAGCTATGTTGCAAATGCAGGATATGGAATTGCAACCGCAGTAGTAGGTTTAATTCTTACGGCAACAAGAATTTTAGATGGTGTTACGGATCCAATCATTGCAATCATTATTGATAAAATGAATACAAAATTCGGAAAAATCCGGATTTTAATGGCACTTGGCTGGGCAATCGAGTCGCTGGCAGTTTTTATGATGTACTGTTGGGCAAGTGGAAAAGGACATGGAATTGTACTGTTTGTTGTTTTATATTGTGTTTATATTATTGGATATACACTCTGCAATGTGACAGCACAGATTATTCCTGCAATGCTTACAAACGACCCGAAACAGCGTCCAATGGTCGGCGTATGGAGCACTGCCTACAATTATATAATTCCAATGGTTTTAAATATTGTGATTACCGTAATGTTACTTCCACAGTATGGAAATGTATATTCCGTTGAGATGCTTGCGGCAGCATGTAAAGTCTGTGTTGCAGTTTCAACAGTCGGACTTATTTTATGCTGCATTGGTGTTACAAACATTGACAAGCCGGAGAACTTTAAGGGCGTGAGCACCACAAAGAAAAATGAACCGGTGAAATTTAAAGATATGGTGGAATTAGTAAAATCAAACCGTGCTTTACAGACCTTTATCGTAGCAGCAAGCTCGGATAAAATCGCAAGTCAGACTGCAAGCCAGGCGGTCGTAACGACAATGCTTTTTGGTATTATTATTGGTAATATGCAGCTTGGTACGATTTTAAGTGTAATAGGAATGCTTCCGTCTATTATTTTTGCTTTTATCGGTGCAAAATATGCCGGAAAACATGGAAATAAAGAGTCAATGGTTACCTGGACTTATGTCTGCATCACAGTGGCAGCAGTTCTTATCGTATTGTTTATTTTCATTGACCCGACTTTAATTGCAACAGCAGTACCTATGATGATTGCATATGTCGTTCTTACTTTAGTATTAAATGGTGCAAAAATGTGTGTTACCATGTCAAGCAATGCAATGATGGCAGATATTATTGACTATGAGTTAGACCGAAGCGGTAAATTTATTCCGGCAGCAGTGACAGGAACGTATAGCTTTATTGATAAGCTTGTTTCTTCCTTCAGTGCAGCAATCGCAACTGGACTTGTCGCATTAATTGGATACAAAAACAGTATGCCACAGCCATCTGACCCATCTACACCGGCAATTTTCTGGATGACGATGAGCCTTTATTTCGGACTGCCATTGATTGGCTGGGTATGTACACTCTGCGCGATGCGGCACAGTCCTCTTTCCAAAGAGAAAATGGAGGAAGTACAGAAGAGTATTCAGGAGAAAAAACAGGCAGAAGTTGAAAAAGTCATTGACGAGATGAAATAAGCCACAGAAAGTATTTAGGAAAGGAAATCAGATTGACATGAGAAAAACAATATTATTGGACAAAAACTGGACCTTTTATAAAAATCCGGACAGTACGCAGGGAGAGGATGTTTCCCTCCCGCATACCTGGAATGCAGTAGACGGACAGGATGGCGGAAATGATTATTACCGTGGAACCTGTAAATATGAATGTAACTTTAGCAGACCGGAACTTGAAACGGATGGAAAAGCATATCTTGAGTTTGACGGCGCAGCAATGACGGCAGATGTAGTTATAAATGGAACAAAAGCAGCGCACCACGAAGGTGGATATGGAGCTTTCCGCGCAGACATTACACAATATTTAAAAGACGAAAACCGTCTGGAAGTGTATGTAGACAATTCTGATAACACAAAGGTATATCCGCAGAAAGCAGATTTTACATTTTATGGCGGACTGTATCGTATGGTAAAGCTTGTAACTGTTTCGAAAAATCATTTTGAACTGGATTATGCAGGTGGAACTGGCATCAAAGTAACACCGGAGATTACTTTGACAGATGCCGCAGCAAAAAAAGCGGACGCAAAGGTAACAGTTGAACTCTGGACAACCGGAGATACAAAAGAAGTAACGGTGACAATTGACGGACAGCAGAAGGAAACTCCGGTTGAAAATGGTTACGCAAAAGCAGAGTTTGAAATAAAAAATGTGCATCTCTGGGACGGAATTGATGATCCGTATTTATACACTGCAAAAGCAGAAATCAAAGGCAGTGATGTGGTGGAAACAAGATTTGGATGCAGAAGCTTTTCTATCGACCCGCAAAAAGGATTTTTCTTAAACGGCAGGTCTTATCCGCTCCGTGGTGTCAGCCGTCATCAGGACCGCGCAGGGGCAGGAAATGCATTAGATTACGCAATGCATAAAGAGGACATGGACATTGTAAAAGAGCTTGGCGCGAATACACTTCGTCTGGCACATTACCAGCATGCAAAAGAATTTTATGATTTGTGTGATGAAAACGGTATCATTGTCTGGGCAGAAATTCCGTATATCACAATGCACATGTCAGACGGAATCGAAAATACATTAAGCCAGATGCGTGAGCTTGTGGTACAGAATTACAACCACCCGTCGATTGTCTGCTGGGGACTTTCCAATGAGATTACAGCGGCAAGTGCAGTGAATGAGGAGCTTTTGGAAAATCACAGAAAATTAAACGACTTATGCCATGAGCTTGATGCGACAAGACCGACCGTTATGGCAGATGTGTTTATGTTGGAAACGGACAGTCCGATGCTTGAAATTCCGGATATGAACAGCTATAACC
>CAKRCJ010000277.1 GCA_934307185.1 uncultured Roseburia sp. | reverse complement strand
AT
This sequence comes from uncultured Roseburia sp., assembly GCA_934307185.1. Classification (GTDB taxonomy): domain Bacteria; phylum Bacillota; class Clostridia; order Lachnospirales; family Lachnospiraceae; genus Roseburia. The sequence continues at coordinate 3,522 of CAKRCJ010000277.1, read as the reverse complement.
CTGCTTTTTCATGATATTCTTTCCGCTGTTTACATCAATGACGGTAAACGCCTCCGTGTGCTGTATGACAATGGAGGCACCGGATTTTAACCAGAGCTGCTCCCTTAAAGCTTTTTCCAAACAGCTCTTTACGCTGTAAAGGGAAGATAACGTTAACATACTATCGTGATAATAAGATAACGTTAAGCCATTTTGAAGGGTAAATCGGTCCACCGGAGTGGTAACAGCGCCTTTTGTGACAAGCTGCTCTTTTTTTATGCCATAATCTGCACAGACAGCTTCAAAAATACTGCGGTCATCTGTAATAATTTCTGCAACAGAGCCTTCTCTCTGGTTTTTAATATCTTCCAGATAAGGGGGGCTTGCCTTTTTTAAGATGCTGTAGCAGGTTTTATGCGGTGCACTTTCCCTTATGGAAATCCACTCCTGTTCTAAGGAACGGATTTCATCAATCAAAACCTCATCGGCTGTTCCTGCGGCATTGGTGCGCACGATGATGCCATAATCATCGGTATCAAATTCCTTTAATAAATTCTTGTAATGCGTCTTTTGCTCCCCGGACAGCTTTGAGGAAATGCCAAGCCTTTTATTTGCAGTTGTAAGCACTGCATATTTTCCAGCAAAGCTTAAATTCGTTGTGACCGCAGGTTCCTTTGTTTTGATTGCCTCCCGCTCAACCTGGACAAGCAATTCGTCTCCCGCGACAATTTCTTTCCGGGTAGATTGCTTTTTTGTAAAAAATGCATTTTTCAAATCATCGAAAGACAGATAACATGTCTGCCCGGAAGAAATTTTTACAAAGGCTGCCCTGATATTGTGCACAATATTTTCTACCCTGCCGATATAAATGTTTCCAAGTAAACTATCCTCATCCGGCGGGGTTAAGGTTACTTCTAACATTTTTTTATCACTGTTATAAAGAGCAGAGACAATAAAGTCCTGCTCTTTGTTCTGCTGTGTTGCAATATGTTCCTGTGTGATAATATATTTATTCATAAACGACCTCATTCTGCCTCAAAGAGATGCTTAACAAAGCTCCTCTCCCATAGCAAGCAACGATACAAAGCTGTCATTTTCCCTTGCATACACATCAAGCCGGTGAATTTGGATTGCATTTTCATTATACGGAAGGTTCATGTGATGAAACAGGGACTCTAACACAAGCTCCGGTTTTAAGTTATCCGTACTTCCGGTAGATAGGTTAATGTAAAATACAGGTGCTTCTTCCGTTCCTTCTACTTTAAAATCATAAACTAACTGCTTTAAGTCTATCACTTTTTCGCTTTTTTTCGTCTGTTTTGTAATCAATACTTCTTCCGGTACAGTAAAATAGTCATGAATTGCCTGCTCTGCATCCGATTTTTTGAAAGGAACTTCGTAGCCTTCTTTAAAGAAAAGCTGATAATCTGCTGCAGCAACCAAGGACATCGCCGTTTTTGCGTTATCCGGGAGCTTTACATATCCGGTAACTTCCACTCCCTCTACCATAGTTGCATTCAGGTCTTTTAATGCTTCTTTGCTTGATTTACTGGAATGTACTTCAATGTCTAAATATTCTCCGTCACTTGTAATTCCAACCCCGAGCGGTGCGGCAAAGGACATAATCTGATGCGGGGAAAATCCCTCCGAATAACAGATATCAATATCTGCCCTCCGCATTACTTTCTGGAAATAACGCATAATATCTAAGTGTCCGATAAACTTCATAACACCATATTTTTTAAATTTAATTCTTATTTTCAAAACAGACACCTCCACCAAATTTCATAGCACCGCAGCCGGAACATTTCATACGGCAGTTTGGTGTTACTTTTTCGTCCTGTGCATTCTGCCACTCACGTTTTAAAAATTCTTTGGAAACTCCGATATCAATAAAATCCCATGGGAAGATTTCATCTAACGGACGTTCCCTCATTATATAAAAATCAGTATCAATGCCACATTCTGCAAACGCTTCTTCCCATCTGTGATAGTCAAAATATTCGCTCCAGGCATCAAAAATACCGCCTTTTTCATAAACCTTTAAAAGAGCCTGTCCGATTTTACGGTCACCTCTTGCGAGAATTCCCTCTAAAACCGTCACATCTGCTTCATGCCAGTTGTATTTGATACTCTTATGATTTAACTGCGCATGCACGCCCTCATTAACCACACGCGCCCTTCCAAGATAATCTCCCGGCGTGTACATTCTTGCCCACTGGAACGGAGTAAACGGCTTTGGCACAAAAAATGAGGTACTGATTGTAATCTGGCATTTGCCGTTTCTCTTTTCCTTTGGAACAGTATCATAATAAAGTGCCGCAATCTCATTGGCAAGCTCCGGGATTGCCTTCATATCATCTTCTGTCTCCGTTGGAAGTCCAAGCATAAAGTATAATTTCACCTTATTCCAGCCGCCTTCAAATGCAAGGCGGGAGCCGTTTAAAATAACTTCCTCAGTAAGCCCTTTGTTAATTACATCACGAAGTCTCTGGGAGCCTGCTTCCGGTGCAAACGTTAAGCTGCTTTTTTTAATATCCTGAACCTTGCTCATGACGTCTAAGGAGAACGCATCAATTCGTAAGGACGGCAGCGAAATATTGACGCCTTTTCCCTTAAATTCATCAATTAAAAAGTTTACCAGTTCTTCTAACTGGGAATAATCAGATGAGCTTAAGGAACTTAAAGAAATCTCCTCATGCCCGGTGGATTTTAACATGCGGTAAGCAAGCTCCTTTAAACGCTCTACATTTTTTTCACGCACTGGGCGGTAAACCATTCCAGCCTGGCAGAAACGGCACCCTCTGATACAACCGCGCTGAATTTCAAGAACCACACGGTCCTGTGTTGCTTTAATAAACGGAACAACCGGTTTTTCCGGGTAAACAGCCTCTGTCATATCGAGGACAATCTGTTTTTGGATGGTTTTTGGAATATCGTCATAAACCGGTTCAAAAGAGGCAATCGTGCCATCTTCCTTATAAGCAACGCGGTAAAGGGAAGGCACATAAATTCCCGGTACTTTTGCAGCCTCATGTAAAAATTCGTGGCGGGATTTTCCCTCCGCCCTCATTTTCTTATATAAATCAAATAATTCGTAGAAGGAAATTTCCCCCTCGCCCATATAAAACAGATCAAAGAAATCCGCTAACGGTTCCGGGTTGTATGTGCAACAGCCGCCGCCGATGATAAGCGGATCCTCCTCTGTTCTGTCCTTTGCAAGCAGTGGAATTTGTCCGAGATCTAAAATCTGCAACACGTTTGTGTAACACATTTCATAATTTAACGTAAAACCAACAAAATCAAACTGTCTGATTGGTTCCTGGGACTCCAGTCCAAACAGCGGAATTTGTTCTTCTTTCATAATTTTGTGTAAATCCGGCCATGGGGAATATACTCTCTCACACCAGACATCATTCATTTTATTAAACATATCATATAAAATCTGAACGCCGAGATGTGACATTCCTATCTCATATACATCCGGGAAGCACATGGCAAAACGGATTGCTATTTTTTCTTTATCTTTTTTGATACTGTTTA
>CAKRCJ010000276.1 GCA_934307185.1 uncultured Roseburia sp. | reverse complement strand
AACTCGATCTGAACCTGTTTTGTTACGGACTTGTTCTCACAAGTTACAATACTTGAAATATCTATAATCACAGCGTCCTCCCAAAGCTCGCTTAAGCCCAAACTTCTTACGCGAGGTTTTCACACCTAAATGATTATACATAGGTGTCTTTCTTTTGTCAACAACTTTTTTGATTTATTGTCAAGTTTTTTTCCTTGACAGGTTCTTTTTTCCGTTTTCCCCGGATATTTACTGATATTATCCGTTCTAAAGCCCTTATACAAGTGCTACTGTCTCTCTTGCGATTGCAAGCTCTTCGTTTGTTGGGATAACGCAGACTTTTACTTTGGAATCATCAGTAGAAAGAACTGCTTCATCACCAAATGTGCTGTCGTTTACATCTTTTTTAATCTCAATTCCAAGATATCCAAGATATGCACATACTTTTTCACGTGCCAAACCAACGTTCTCACCGATACCTGCGGTAAATGCGATAGCGTCCACACCGTTCATAGCAGCTACATAAGAACCGATGTATTTTGCTACACGGTAGCAGAATACTTCTACTGCATCTTTTGCAAGCTCATTTCCCTCTTTGATTGCAGCCTGTAAATCACGGAAATCACTAGAGCCGCCTGTCATACCCTGTAATCCGGATTTTTTATTTAATACGTTCATAATTCCTTCGATATCAAGGTTTTCTTTCTTTGCAATGTATTCCATGATTGCAGGGTCGATATCACCGGAACGTGTTCCCATTACAAGTCCCTCTAATGGAGTAAGTCCCATGGAAGTATCTACACATTCTCCGTTTACAACTGCACTGATGGAAGCACCATTTCCAAGGTGTGCTACGATTACTTTGGAGTTATTTAAGTCCATTCCAAGGTATTCTACAAGACGTTTGGATACGAAGCTGTGGCTGGTTCCGTGGAAGCCGTATCTTCTTACTTTATATTTCTCATAATATTCGTGTGGCAGACCGTAAAGGTATGCTTTTTTCGGCATTGTCTGATGGAAAGCAGTATCAAATACTCCGACCATCGGTACATTTGGCATTAATTCCTGACATGCACGGATACCGATTAAGTTTGCAGGATTGTGAAGTGGTGCAAGGTCGTTACACTCTTCAATCTGAGCTAAAACTTCCTCTGTTAAAATAACAGAGCTTGCGAACTTCTCGCCGCCATGCACAACACGGTGTCCGACTGCATCTACCTCTGCAAGGCTCTTTAATGCACCTGTCTTAGGATTTACGATTGCGTCTAATACCATCTGGATTGCCTGTTTATGTGTTGGCATAGCTGCCTCTGTGATTTCTTTGTCTAAACCGGTCTTCTGATATACTAATCTTCCGTCAATTCCGATTCTCTCGCAGAGACCTTTTGCTAATACTGCTTCACTTTCAGAGTCAATGAGCTGGTATTTCAGTGATGAACTACCGCAGTTAATAACTAATACGTTCATGTTTTTTCTCCTCTATTAACTATTTTTTATGCCCGGATAGGAGCATTTTTTTACTTTTTCTGCGTCCTTTAAAAGAACCTCATATAGTTTTTAGTATACGCCTTTCTTTTCCCAGCGGCAAGCCACTTTCTGCCATATTTTGTGTATTTAATACGAAACATCTTGTCAATTTTTTAACGATATTTTTTTCCGTGACAAAAAGACATCTTTCCTGGCATATTGATTTTTCTTTGTAAAATGGGTATCTTACTATAGAAAGAAACTGTCCGTAAATTTTTTTTTACGACAGAATAAAATATGATATAATGAAGGGTATTTTACATGAAAATCACAGGAATTATCGCAGAATATAATCCATTCCATAATGGTCATTTGTACCAGATACAAAAAATCCGTAAAGAGACAGATACCGACTATGTTATTGTTGTCTTAAGCGGTGATTTTGTGCAGCGCGGCGAACCTGCCATTATCGACAAATATGCAAGGACAAAAATGGCTTTATCGTGCGGCGCAGACCTTGTGGTGGAGCTTCCTTCATTATGGGCATGCTCTTCTGCGGAAACCTTTGCCGCTGCCGGGGTTGCACTGCTCGATTTGATTGGATGCGTGGACACGATATGCTTCGGTGCAGAGGATGCAAATCTTTCCCTGCTCTCCCAAATTGCAGATGTGCTTGTAGAAGAACCTGCTTCCTATAAAAAAGCCCTAAGCGATAGTCTAAAAGCAGGAAAAAGCTTCCCTGCTGCAAGAATGCAGGCTCTTTTGTCTTATTTTTCGGAAAATACCGCTCTTTTACCGGAGACTTCCGAAAAAAACGATGTTGCTGTTTCCAATACTATTTCTACTATTTTATCGTCCCCAAATAATATTCTTGCCGTGGAATATTTAAAAGCTTTAAAGCTGCGCAATTCATCCATTTGCCCTTATGTAATCAGACGCGCCGGTGCCGGTTATCATGATGACGATATTCATGCACCAAATGCCTCCGCAACAGCAATCCGGCAGGTGTTACATTCCGGCAGTGATTTATCCTGCACACTTTCTGCCGCCATGCCGCATGCTGCCGCAGATATTTTAGAAGACTATCTCTCTGCGTCCTGCACAGTCACCGCCGATGATTTTTCCGCGATTTTAAATTACCTGCTCCTTTTGTATCCGCCAGAACAGCTCTGCCGCTTTGCAGACTGTAACGCGTCAATTGCAAACCGCCTAAAAAAGAACCTCACTTCTTTTTCATCCTACACGCAGTTTGCCAACCTGAACAAAAGTCGGGATATCACTTATACCCGTATGAGCCGGATTTTTTCACATATTCTTTTGCAGATTACAGATGACGATTATCGCATTGCGAAAGAATTAGATTATGTTCCTTATGTCAGACCACTTGGTTTTTGCAGGGAGGCAGCACCGCTTTTCGCACAAATCAAAAAGCACAGCGCCATCCCGCTTTTAGGGAAACCTGCCAGTGCAAGAAAAGAGTTAACCGACAGGGCGTTTCCGATTTTTGAAAAGGATGTGTTTGCCGCCGACCTGTATGAGCAGATAAAGGCGAAAAAAAGCGGGGGCAGGCAGAAAAGTGAATATGCACGACAGATGGTTGTCTGGGATTAGTTTTTTAATGACCAGAAATCTGGAGATTAATGAAAAAATGACGCTGCCACAAAATTAGGTTGTGTTATGGATTTAAAAAGACTTTATTTTTATCTATGAAGAACAAAAACCGCAGGGCGGACAGAAGAATTCCATTGCCCAGAACATTCCGATAAGCCTCAAAAAGCAAAAAAAATGGAACCAGTGGCTTCCATTTTTCTTAGAGTCTTATCTCCATTGGGCAGAGGAATTCTCTGTGCGCCCTGCAGTTTTTGTTCCAGTCAGATTTTCAAGAAAGTCTTTTTAAATCCAGCTCAACAGGTAATGAGGTGGCAGCTGATTTGTGTGACAGCTCTGATTTGCAATTAATCAATCAGATTATGGTGTCAATAGACTGCTTTTGTTTACTAATTTGACAAATTGTTAAGGAAACAATCGGAGTTGGTGTAAACGAAAAAGCAGTCTTGCGGTTTTATCAAACTGCCCTTTCGT
>CAKRCJ010000275.1 GCA_934307185.1 uncultured Roseburia sp. | reverse complement strand
CCCAAAAAAAGTCTTTTCAAATCCATAACACAGCCTAAATTGTGGCAGCGTCATTCATTTTCATTAAACTCCGGTTTTTATAATTTCATCCAGTCTCCGCAGTCCCTCAAGTATTTTCTCCTCCTCCGGCTTTCCATATCCAAGAAGCAGAACCGGCTTTAACTCAGATGGTTTGTGAATATAATGCTCGGAAATTCCCATGAGATGAATGCCATACTCTGCTGCCTTTTCACATAATTCCTGCTCTGTCAATGAAGTGTTGACCTGCACTAAAACATGCAGTCCGGCATTATCCCCCGCAATATTTTCAACCCACGGTCTTTTTTTCAGTTCGTTTACAAGAAAATCGTGTTTGTTTTTGTAAATTCCACGCATTTTGTTTAAGTGTCTTCCAAAGTACCCTCCGCGGATAAACTCGCGCAAAACCTCCTGCTGGATTTTAGAAACCGTTGTGGAATAAAAGCCGCAGGAATTCTGATAATTTTTTAACAAATGCTGTGGCAGAACCATATAGCTGATACGCAAAGATGGAGCAATGCTTTTCGAAAAAGTTCCGAGGTAAATTACTTTTTCCTCATGGTCAATACTCTGTAATGACGGAATTGGCTTTCCTTTATACCGGTACTCACTGTCGTGGTCATCTTCAATTAAGTATCTGCCCTCTTTTTCGGAAGCCCATTTTAAAAGCTCAAGTCTCTGTTTTAGCGGCATAACCGTTCCGAGCGGAAACTGATGGGATGGCATGACATATAAAATATCCGGATTTTCTCTTCTGACTGCTTCAATTGGCATGCAGCCCTGTTCATTTTGAATATTTTTCACAATGTATCCCATATTGCAAAAAGTGCGGTATGCCTGCAGATAAGTCGGATCCTCCATCAGCACAATCTTGTTTTCCCCAAGTACCTGTGCAAGCAGAATTTCCAAATATTCATTACCTGCTCCGATTATAATCTGGGCTGCATCGCAATTAACTCCTCTTGCCTGATGCAGATAGTCTGCAATTGCCACGCGCAGCTCATAATCGCCCTGCCCGTCGCCGGATAAAAGAATTTCCTCACGGTCATCAAGCAATACATTTTTGTGTAATTTCCGCCATATATTGTATGGAAAATTCTGGGTGTCAATCGAATAAGGGGAAAAATCAATCTCCTGTTTTTTTACCGGTTCCATGGCTTTAAGTCCGGATTGCGGCACATTTTGCACCTTCATAAACTGATTTTTTAAATTTGGCTCATCTGGTGCCGGCCTGCGCTGCTCTAACTGGTAGAGTTCGTCAATATCACAGACAAAATATCCACGGCATGCCTTCGCCTCAATATATCCTTCGGCAAGTAACTGGTCATATGACATCTCAACCGTGCTCCGGCTCACCGACAGATTTTTTGCCAACAAACGGGTTGACGGTAATTTTTCCCCTTTGGAAATCTTACCGTCAACAATTTCTTTTTTTATAAATTCATATATTTTTTCATAAAGGGGCGCTTTCGCGCCCCCCTGTAAATCAATCATTATTTCAATCATGAGACTCCTCATTGCAGGAAAATCTATTTTGCATCTTTGATTTCCTGAACAATCTGCTCTTTCAAATCATATGCCCTGTCTTTCATCTTCTTGGAAGCAGATGCACTTCCCATAATTCTTGCAATACATTTAGATGCCATATCATAGCGTTTAAAATGCTTTGACATTGCTGCCAAAAGATAATCTAACGTTGTCTGATCCATTCCGCAGATTGGGAACATCTCGGTCGAAACAGCTTTTACAAAGCCTTCATAAGCCTGACTGTAAAATTCTTCTTCCTGCTCCTTGCACTCTTTCCTTGCTTTTTCAAGTGCCGGATCTTTTGCGTCCATTTCTTCTAATTTTCCACGGTACAACCATGAAATCTTTAAACAGGTATATGCTTTCTCACTTGTTTTCCCTTTTTTCACTACAGTGTTAAATAAGGCAAGCTTATACTTATTAATCGCATAATCATAATCATATACTGCAGGCTCTGCTCCTGCCGGCTTAAAATTAACACTGATATTTTCTTTTATCAGTTTCGTCTGTACCGATGACAAGTGTTCAAAATAACGGTTCATCGCAGTATATCCACAATATGGGCAGGATGCCACATCATATTTTAATGTATCAATATATTGGAAACGTGGTCTTAAATCAATATCCGGCTCTAAACGCTTCACTCTGCCGTTTTTAATCACTTTTGTCTTAAATACCTTGTCGCAAGCTGCGCAACGTATAGATTTATCCAGTAAAAAAGACTCCTCGGATGGTATCTCCTCTTTTGCTGTATTCTGCTCAGATGCTTCTACATTTTTCTTTTCTTCTTCGAACAGATTTACTGTTCCAGCGGACTTTAATCCAAACTTTTCGAGTCCTTCAAATAAATTCATTCCTATTCCTCCATTATTGTGGAACTTATCTTCCTGTGATAGCTAATCTTAATTGTTCACCGGTAATTTAAATGAGCTTTTCAGTGAAACAATACGGTTAAATACAAGATGCTCCGGTGTGTAATCTTTTGCATCTACGCAGAAAAATCCCTGGCGTACAAACTGGAAGCTTTCATAAGCTTTCGCATCTGCAAGATTTTCTTCCACATAGCATTCTTTTAAAACAGTCAGTGAATTCGGATTTAAGTTTAAGCTTCCGTCTTCATTATAAACGCCTTTTTCTTCATCTACAATATTTTCATATAAACGGACTTCTGCTTTTACATTCTTTTCTGCAGATACCCACTGAATGGTACCTTTTACCTTACGTCCATCCGGGCTGTTTCCTCCGCGGGATTCCGGGTCATAAGTGCAGTGGATTTCTGTCACTTTTCCGTTCTCATCTTTTACAAAGCTGTTGCAGGTTACAAAGTAAGCATTCATCAGACGGACTTCATTTCCCGGGAACATACGGAAATACTTCTTCGGTGGTTCTTCCATAAAGTCCTCACGGTCGATATAAATTTCACGTCCAAATGGCACTTTTCTGCTTCCAAGTGCTTCATTTTCCAGATTATTTACAACGTCTAAATATTCAATCTGTCCTTCCGGATAGTTGTCGATTACCACTTTTACAGGGTCTAAAACAGCCATCATACGAGGTCTCTTTAACTTTAAGTCCTCACGGATGCAATACTCAAGCATCGCATAGTCTACCGAGCTGTTTGCCTTTGAAATGCCACAAAGCTCAACGAACATCTTAATGGAGTCCGGTGTAAAGCCTCTTCTTCTTAATGCTGCAATCGATACAAGACGTGGATCATCCCATCCGTCTACAATTCCTTCCTCAACCAGACGTTTGATGTAACGCTTTCCGGTAACTACATTCGTAAGGTATAATTTTGCAAACTCAATCTGCTTTGGCGGCATCTCATACTCTAATTCACGGACTACCCAGTCGTATAACGGTCTGTGGTCCTCAAACTCCAATGTACAAATGGAATGGGTAATTCCCTCAATGGCATCCTCGATTGGATGTGCAAAATCATACATCGGATAAATGCACCATTTATCCCCCGTATTCTGGTGAG
>CAKRCJ010000274.1 GCA_934307185.1 uncultured Roseburia sp. | reverse complement strand
CGGACATTTTTGAGGGAGCTTTGTGAGCATCATGTCAGTGGACAGTTAAAGGTGGCACCGGAGCATATTTCCGATGTTGTACTGGAAAAAATGGGAAAACCAAGTGTCGACGTCTACAATCATTTTGTGAAGGCATATAAGGATATGAATGAAAAGATTGGGAAAAAGCAGTATCTCGTTCCTTACTTAATGTCCTCCCACCCGGGTTCAACATTAAAGGAAGCCGTAGAGCTGGCAGAATTTTTAAGGGATTTGGGTTATATGCCGGAGCAGGTACAGGATTTTTACCCGACACCATCGACGATTTCCACCTGTATGTACTATACCGGAGTGGACCCGCGGACGATGCAGCCGATTTATGTTGCCATTAATCCGCATGAAAAGGCCATGCAGCGCGCATTAATCCAGTACCGCAATCCGAAAAACTATGACCTTGTCTATGAAGCATTAGTGAAAGCAGGAAGAACCGACTTAATCGGTTTTGATAAAAAATGTCTTATCCGCCCAAGACAGGGAGAGTATAAAAATCACGGCAGCGAGCATAAAAAAGCAGAACAGAAGCCTGTTAAGAAAAAGACAATCCGTAATGTACATTCCAAAAAAGCGGGTGCAGGAAAGAATAAGCAGGGAAACACATCACATGTACGGAAAAATTCCGGCAGAAAGCAGAAATAAAGCAAAAGGAAAAAACGATGAAACAATTTACAATCCGTCCGAACGAAGCCGGACAGAGATTTGACAAATATTTAAAAAAATTATTAAGCAATGCTTCCGGCAGCTTTGTATATAAAATGCTGCGAAAAAAGAACATTACATTAAATGAACATAAAGCAGATGGGACCGAAAAGTTAGCTTCCGGTGATCTGGTAAAGCTTTTTCTTTCCGATGAAACCTTCGAAAAGTTTTCCGGAGCAGAGCAGACAAATTCAGAATACTTTAAGTTAAAGTCCATTGAGCCTAATAACCTTAAAGTAGTTTATGAAGATGCGGATGTAATCATTATCAATAAGCCTTCCGGTATGTTATCCCAGAAGTCGGTTCCAGAGGATATTTCGGCAAATGAATACATTCTTTCTTATTTAATACATAAGGGAGAGTTAAGTGAGGAGCAGTTAAAAACCTTTAAACCGTCTATCTGTAACCGGTTAGACCGTAACACCTCCGGTCTTTTAATTGCCGGAAAATCCTTAAAGGGACTTCAGATGATGGCAGAGGCATTAAAAAAACGTACTGTTGCCAAATATTACCGCTGTATTGTAAAAGGGGAGCTGCGCGAAAAGACCTACCTGAAGGGTTATCTGTCGAAGGATGAACAGAAAAACAAAGTAACGGTTGTACACAAGATACGTCCAGAGGAAAAGGAAAACTATCTGCCAATTGAGACAGAATACCGTCCGGTTACTGTTTCAAACGGTTACACAGAGCTTGAGGTTCATTTAATTACCGGGCGTTCCCACCAGATACGTGCCCATCTTTCCACCATCGGACACCCGATTGTAGGGGACACAAAATATGGGGATAGCAGGGTAAATGAACTTTTCCGGAAAGAGGTGAAGGTGCGTTCCCAGCTTCTTCATGCATATAAGATTGTCTTTGAGGACAAAAGAGAAGTCATTGCCCCATCCGGCAGTGAATTTGAACGTGCGTGGGAATATATTCAGAACTTATAATTAATGTGTAATTAAAATAAAGGGGCTGTCGCAGAAAACATCAGTCATGCAATATGTTTTCTGCAACAGCTCCTTTGCAATTCGGAAACTATTTTGATACGCTGTTAATGTGACGTTTAATTGCTTCAAAGCTTTCCGCACTGACATCATGTTCAATCTTACATGCGTCCTCTGCAGCAACTCTCGGGTCAACTCCAAGCATGACAAGCCAGCTTGATAAGGTCGTATGACGTTCATAAATCTTTTCCGCTACTTCACGTCCGGCATCTGTAAGATGAATATATCCTTCTGGGCTTACGGTAATAAAACCATTTTCCCGAAGATTTTTCATTGCAACACTGACACTTGGCTTCTTGAAGTTCATCTCATTTGCAATATCAATGGAACGGACATTTCCAAGTCTGTGGTTTAATACGAGAATGGTTTCTAAGTAATTCTCAACTGATTCATTCATTACCATAAATGAAATACCTCCCAAAACAAAATCTCTATGTTTATCAATAAAAGATATCTGATAAATTTATATAAAGTTATCATATCATACAACAAAAATTTTTACAAATCTGAAATCGGCATTTTGATAAAAATTCCTAAAATAAAAATACCGCCAAAGTTTTATTTTTGAATTGAATTCGAACTTACATTCGATTATAATAAAAGAAACAAAAAACGAAAAAGGCAGGATTTTTATATGGCAACCTGGAATTCCAGAGGGCTTCGAGGCTCGACATTAGAGGAGTTTATTAACCGGACAAACGAGAAATATTTAGAAAACGGACTCGCATTAATTCAGAAGGTTCCAACGCCGATTACACCGATTAATATTGATAAGGAGACAAGGCATATTACCCTGGCATATTTTGACCAGAAGAGTACGGTCGATTACATTGGAGCGGTGCAGGGAATTCCGGTCTGCTTTGATGCAAAAGAGTGTAACACAGATACCTTTCCCCTTCAGAATATACATGAACATCAGGTTGTGTTCATGGAGGACTTCGAGAAGCAGGGCGGAATAGCATTTTTCCTTATCAGCTTTACCAGGCGGGACGAATTTTATTATCTGCGGCTTGCGAAGTTAATGGAATTCTGGAACCGGGCAAAAGAAGGCGGCAGAAAAAGCTTCCGGTATGAGGAGCTGGAGAGGGAGTTTTTTCTCCCGAAAAGCAGAGGGGTATTAGTTCCGTATCTTGATACCTTACAAAAAGATTTATCTATCAGGGATTGACAATCTTTCTTTCTTTTCTTATAATAAACCAAACAGTTTCATTTGCTACCATATTAGCACACTAAAGTGACTGGCAGACGAAAGGGATTAGATACAATGATGAAAAAACAATTATTACATACGCCGGAAGGTGTCCGGGACATTTATAATGAAGAATGTGAGAAAAAGCTTGTATTGCAGACAAAGCTGTTGCAGCTTTTAAAGGAATACGGCTATCATCCAATCCAGACACCGACCTTTGAATTTTTTGATATATTTGGAAAAGAGATTGGAACAACACCGTCGAAGGAGTTATACAAGTTTTTTGACAGGGAAGGAAACACGCTTGTACTAAGGCCGGATATGACACCTTCTATTGCAAGGGCTGCTGCAAAGTATTTTATGGATGAAGACATGCCAATCCGTCTTTGCTATATGGGGAATACTTTCATTAATAACAGCAGTTATCAGGGCAGATTAAAGGAAAATACGCAGCTTGGGGCAGAACTGATCGGCGATGGCTCGGTGGATGCAGATGCCGAAGTTTTGTCGATGGTAACAGAATGTCTCCTTGCGGCAGGACTTAAGGATTTCCAGATTAGTGTCGGTCATGCAGATTTTTTCCGTGGACTGGTAGAAGCAGCCGGAATTAATGAGGAGGAAGAGGCAGAGC
>CAKRCJ010000273.1 GCA_934307185.1 uncultured Roseburia sp. | reverse complement strand
TTGATAATCCTGTTATGATCCAGCAGATGAAAGACGTGATAGATTATAGGACAATGGATTATTACCAGAGAAGATACAGAGAGAAGCTGAATTAATTGTTAAGATAAAGACACAGAAAACGTATTTGCATATTATTCAGGAATTGGAGAATAAGGATGTAGATTTAGTGATGAGAACATTGTCAGGGTTGTAAAATATATTTTATGAAAAAGGGCTTACGCTGATTATTGAAAAAGAAAGGATTAATACATGAAATCATACTACGACTTACAATCACAATTAAAAACGATAGACCACAAAAGCTATCCGCTCTACAAATCTTTACGCGGAAGTTATCAATTTAAAGATTACATTTTATCGATTGACCATGTGCAGGGTGACCCATTTGCGGCACCCTCGGATGTGCGTGTGACAGTAGACGCAAAGAAAGCCGGTTTTCCGGCAGATACAATGAAAAATAAGCTCACAAGGACTGCTTTGGCAGACGAGCTTCTCCGTACCTTTGCAACACAGGTGAACCACTTTACTTTTAAGGCAAAAGGCTCCGGCAAAAGTGGTCTGATTTCGGTTACACATTGCGGGCAGGAAGTTCTGACAAGAACGGCATGTGAAATCAGTGAAAAAGAAATTACCGCGAGATTTGCAGTCGGTTTTCCTGCAAATGGGAGAACGATTAATGCGAAGGAACTGGAAAAGATTTTATTTGAATATTTGCCGCAGTGCGTAGAGAAGGCATTTTATTATAAAAATCTGAATGCAAAAAAAGTACAGGAAGTGGTAGAACTGGCGGAAGACCAGCAGGTTATCAGGGAAGAATTAAAAAAACGTGGACTTGTAGCATTTGTGGCAGATAATTCCATTTTGCCAAGAGAGAGCGGTATATCTTCCAGACCAATGAAGCAGTCGGTAAAATTTGTTTCTCCGGAAACATTACGTGTCACGATGGAGCTGCCGCATAAAGGAAAGATTACCGGCATGGGAATAAAAAAAGGAATTACTTTAATCGTAGGCGGTGGCTATCATGGAAAATCCACCTTGTTAAATGCAATTGAACTTGGTGTGTATAATCACATCACAGGGGACGGCAGGGAATATGTGATTTCTGATGAGACGGCGTTAAAGCTTCGTTCCGAGGACGGCAGATTTATAAAAAATGTGGATATTTCCATGTTTATCAATGATTTGCCAAATGGAAAAGATACAAAGAATTTTTCCACGGAGGATGCCAGCGGAAGTACCTCCCAGGCAGCCGGAATTGTGGAAGGAATAGAAGCGGGCAGCAGACTGCTTCTTTTGGATGAAGATACTTCTGCAACGAATTTTATGGTGCGGGATGCTTTCATGCAGAAGGTAGTCAGCCCCAAAAAGGAACCAATCACGCCGTTTTTATCACGCGCAGGGGATTTGTATGAAAAAGCAGGAATTTCCACCATTCTCGTGGCAGGAAGCTCGGGGGCATTTTTCCACATTGCAGACACCGTTATCCAGATGGACGAGTATGAGCCTGTGGATATCACAGAGAAAGTAAAGCAGTTATGTGTACAATTTCCTATTTCGGAAGAGACGGCAAAGCCATTTGAATTACCGGAAAGCCATCGGGTGATGGGGAAGGATAAAAATGGGGCAGTAAAGCGCAGGGACTACCGCAGTGGTGAGATTAAAAAAGGAGAGACAGAGCGCCTTAAGGTGAAGACATTTGGTGTTGATGGCTTTGCAATCGGAAAGCAGACGGTGGATCTGCGTTATATCGAACAGCTTATCGACAGTGAACAGACCGCGTATCTGGGGCTGCTGTTGAAATATGCAGTCGAGCATCTGGTGGACGGAAAACGCACAATAAAAGATGTTGTTGAATGGATACAAAAAAAGTCAGAGCAGGAAGGAATGGCATTTGTGGCAGAAAACGGAGAGATTTCCGGCGGTTATGCACTTCCAAGAGTGCAGGAGATTTATTCCTGCTTTAACAGATACCGGGTATAAAAGTTAATAAGAATTAGCAACAGAAACAGACGGAAGTGACGAAAAGATGGAAAAAGAAAGAAAAGAAGAGAAAAAAATGCGTCCAGAGATTACAAAACAAAATATAAAACCTTTATTAGAGACAAAGTTTATTAAAGTTTATGATATGCAGTATGAAGAAGGAAAACATTATTACAATGCAACACGCCGCAGTGAAGAAGACCTTGTTGCAATAAAATCCGAAGAGAAATTTAAAACTATGCTTCCGGATGCAGTAAGCTGTGTTGTAATCTGGAATCCGCCCAAGGAAGAACCGAAGCTTATATTAAGCAGGGAATTTCGTTATCCGGCAGGGCAGTTTTTACTCAGTGTTCCGGCGGGATTAATTGATGCAGCAGATAAAAAGGAAAGCAATCCGCTTTTTGTGACCGCAAAAAGGGAATTAAAAGAAGAAACCGGAATTATTGTGCAGGATACAGACGAAATGCAGGTGATTAATCCGTGCCTGTTCAGTACCCCCGGAATGACGGATGAGAGCAATGCACTGGTAAAAATAGTTTTAAACAGGGAAAGACTTTCCGGTATTTCACAGGATGGAGCAGAGGGAAGTGAGTGTTTTGACGGTTTTTGTTTTCTGACGAAGAAAGAGGCGCAAAAGATTTTAAAAGACGGTGTGGATGAGAATGGTATTTTTTATTCCGTATATACATGGACGGCACTTGCTTTTTTTACAGCAGATATGTGGAAATAAAGGGATTAGCCTATTTACAAATGAAGAGAAAAATAGGATAATATCAGTAAATTTAGGAAACATACAGTAAGTCAGAAAAGAAACAGCCCGTTTCTTTCAGAAGGTAGTACATATGGAAATAAAAAGATTAGGTGAAAATAAAATCAGATGTGCTCTGTCCGAAGAGGAAATCCAGAATATGGGATTTGATATTGATGAGATTATCAGCAATACAGAGACGACACAGCGTTTTATGAGAATGGTAGTGGAATTAGTCGAGCAGCAGGAAAATATAAATATGGAGAATATGTCTCCGATGGTGAAGGCAGAATTATTGCAGGATCACAGCATGGCAATCACCTTCGGTGGTGACTCAGATATGAGCTTTAAGAGTCTGGTGGATACGGTTGGACAGTTGATGAACCAGCTTTCACCGGAAAAGTTAGATGAATTTAAGCAGATGAACCATGAAGAAAAGAAGAGTGCAGTAGACGAATTTTTCCAGAAATATAAAGAGAAAAGAGCAAACGAAGGTACAAAACCAGAAACAGCAGAAAGTCTAGGCAAAGAGCAGGAAAATGCAGATGATATTTTTGAGGATTCTGTACCGTTCTGCCTTGAATTTTCAAGCTTAGAGGAGGCAGTCCGTCTTTTTAAAGTGGTGCCGTTTACGGACAGAATGCCACAAAGCAGTCTTTATAAATTTAAGGACAAGTATTATGTTGCGATGGATTTTATCCATTTTTCCAAGGAAGAGTTGCGCCCGCTTGCATTTTCAATTGTAGAGTATAATAATAACCGTTATGCGGAAGCAGGACAGGTTGCATTTATTAAAGAACATGGAAAATGTATTGTAGAAA
>CAKRCJ010000272.1 GCA_934307185.1 uncultured Roseburia sp. | reverse complement strand
TTCATGTATGGCACGAATGGCGCCAAGTGCAGTGATGTCATTCATACAGAAAAATGCGGTGACATCCGGGGAACGTTCTAAAATGCGTTTTGCACCCTGATATCCGGTTTCCGATGAACCGGATACGTTTGTTACAATATTTTTATCAAAAATAATATGATTATTTTTCAGTGTGTTACAGTAAGCGTCATAACGGATTTCGTTTTTGGTTTCACCGATATAGCCAATCTTTTTATGACCAAGGGAAATGAGATGTTTTACGGCATCAGAAGCAATCGCGTTGCCATCGCAGATAACCTGGTCATAATCTGCATCCAATGGATTTAAACCGGCATAGACAACTTTACGAAAATGGTTTTTCATAAATTTTAGCGTTTCTTTGTCACAGCGCCCAAGAATTGCGGCACCATCTACTTCATTATTCATAATCTGGTTCTGTGTGGCAGTGTTATGAATATCGTAAGCAGAAAAGGAATATTTTACAATATAACCTTCTTTCAGGGCTTCCTGTTCAATACTGCGTGTCAGAGCAGAAAAGAAAGCATCATTTTTTGCATCCTGTGCCCTTGCGTAGACACAGGCAATCGAATGATGTGGTGTATTTTCAAGAGTTTTCTGCTTTAATGCTTGGGCAGATGTATTTGGTATATATCCGCCGGCTCTTGCAATGCTCCATATTTTATCCTGCATCTTTTTGCTTGCGGCATTCGAAGAGTTGCCATTAATGATACGGGAAACAGTTGAAACGGAAACACCGGCTTCTTTTGCGATATCTTTTAAAGTCATAAAAAATACTCCCTTCACAAAATATAGTGCGGATACTTTTATTTGCGTTTATTTTAACACAAATAAGTATATTTTTGCGTAAAAATATACGCAAACGTTTGCTTAAAAAAGTAGATTGGAGCGTATCATTTATGTTATAATAAATACAAATAAGTCAACATACCCGTATGATTGACGAGTGACGAATGTTAATCATGTGCTGGCTTTGCACATGATGTAAAAAGAACACATCAGGAGGGTGAAAATGAAGAAACAGATGAATTTACACAAAACAGTTTTAGCAGCATTATTTCTTGCAATTGGATTAATTCTTCCATTTATTACAATGCAGATTCCTGCAATAGGAAAAATGCTTTGTCCGATGCATATACCGGTATTATTATGCGGATTTCTTATTGGATGGCCATATGGTTTAATCGTTGGCTTTATTACACCGTTACTGCGGAGCGTATTATTTGGTATGCCAATGATGGTGCCAAATGCAGTCTGCATGGCATTTGAGCTTGCAACCTATGGTTTTGTGGCAGGATTTCTGTCAAAGAGAATGCGTAAAGATATAAAATCTTTATATATTGTGTTAATTGCAGCAATGCTTGTCGGAAGAGTTGTCTGGGGACTCGTTTCTGCAATTATTTATACCTTAATGGGAGCTGGATTTACATGGAAGCTTTTCTTTATGGGAGGATTTGTGAATGCAATTCCTGGAATTATCATTCAGCTCATTTTAATTCCGGTTCTCGTAAACCGTCTGTATGCTGCAGGAGTTATCCAGCCGGCAGGTGAAGCATAAATATTGAAAAATGTAAAGGAATATATTGATGGAATTAAAAAGGCAATGCAGGGAACGTTTCAAACCGGCAGTGGATGCAATAGAGCAGATTTTGTCAGAATGTGAAAAAAAAGACATTCCAATCCTGATTGGAATTGATGGACGGTGTGGAAGTGGCAAAACAACACTGGGGGAATATCTCTGTCAGAAATTTGAATGTAATCTTTTTCATATGGATGATTTCTTTTTGCGCATAGAGCAGCGTACCCCGGAAAGAATGGCAGAGACCGGTGGAAATGTAGATTATGAAAGATTTGAGGAAACAGTGTTGAAACCGGTATTGGATAAAAAAGATGTTTTATACCAGCCTTTTTCCTGTAAAGAGTGGAAATTGATGTCTGCATATGAAATCCCATACAAAAAACTTAATATTATAGAAGGCTCTTATAGTCTTCATCCTTATTTTCATCATCCGTATCAACTGGAAATTTTTATGAACATAAAACCCGATGCACAGATAGAAAATATCAGAAAGCGGAATGGGGAAGAAAAAGTAAAAGATTTCCTCGAAAAATGGATACCAAAAGAGGAAGCATATTTTGAAAAGTTTCAGATACAGGATGGAACGTTGGAAATTATGTGGAATCTTTAGATATAGATGATTTAAAATAAGTATCTGATGAAAGATGCGCCAGCACCGGTAAATGATATGCCGGTTCTGGCGCGTTTTTTGTTTTAATGGCTCTTACGTTCTTTTTATATTATGCTACTCGTTTAAACGAATTGTTAAGTGATAGTTTTTCTCCTCGCCGGATTTTAAGGAGAGAATGCCACGTTTGTGGGAAAATATATCGTCATCCTGGTGAAAAATTGCAGAACCATTCCACGGCTCTAAACAGAGAAATGGAGCATTGCCACCGGCAGGAGTCCAGAAGGCAATTGATGCGAAATCAGGATATTCCAGAGTGACTCCCTTTTTTGTATGAGCATTTAACAGGGATACACGATGGGAATTTGTATGTTCGAAAAATACAGCATCCTGGTCAAACATAGCTGCGGAGAGCGGCAGAATATTTCCTTCCGATTTTTGGGCAATTTTTTTATCCGTATTGAATTCCAGGTTTTTTAAATCGTATTCATAAGAAACAAAAACTTCTTTTTTTTCAAAAACAAGAATACAGTCGGAGAGTGTTTCACCATCCGAAACCGGAAGCATGAAGCCGGGATGTGCTCCGATATGATAGAACATTTCAGCGGTGTCGTGATTTACAACACGATAATCCATGGATAATTCGTTTCCGTTTAAGTGATAGGTGAGAGAAAGCTCAAACAGATAGGGATAGCTTTTTAAGGTTTCTTCATTGGCACGTAATAAAAAAGTGACAGTATCCTTCGTCTGATTTGTGACTTCAAATTCAGAGTCTTTACAGAACCCATGCTTTACCAGAGGATAAACCTGTCCTTTCATAGTTGTTTTTCCATCTCTTAAATTTCCAATCGTCGGGAAGAGAAGCGGGGAAGAACGCATCCAGTAAGCAGGGTCTGAGTTCCAGATATACTCCTTCCGGGATGGATTTTTAAAAGACTTCAGTTCGGCTCCCATAGTGTTAATGATAACTTCATAGCCATTTGATTGTAAGGCAATCTGCATAGTAAAACCCCCTTGTATGAGAAAATTTATAACTGCTTTCATTATAACATAAAGGGAGACAATAGGAGAGAGGGCTTTAGACAAACGTTTGCAAAAAGGATGAAAAAAGTTCATCCTTACCAAAACCGAAATGAAAGCCTATACTTGGTATCAAGAAAGAGGTTCTTACATGAAAGGAGACGGTATTATGAATAAGAAAGGAAAATCGTTGGCAGATAAAATACCAAAGAAAGTATGGCTGTTAATATCTTTTGCAGCGGCTATGCTGTTCTGGTACATATTATCTATTATTCCATCAACGAGCAGAGCATTTCAGAATGTAGTTGTAGTTTGTCAGAGCATAAAGACAATGAT
>CAKRCJ010000271.1 GCA_934307185.1 uncultured Roseburia sp. | reverse complement strand
AGAAATATATGGAGAGCCTGCCCTTAAGTTATTCGCATAAAAATACAGTCCATAAAGTGCAAGAATTGCCGCAATAAACAGAAAACCCGTCACATTTTGAAAATAAGCTTTTACTTCTCTTTTTAAAACTGCAAACATTATTCTTCGTCCTCCTTACTTTTTACGGTAAAATGCGGTTTCGCCAGATGAATTTTTTTCTCCGGCTCATGCTCTTTTTTCCCGCTCTCTTTTTCTGTAAGTTCAAGGAATATATCCTCTAAGGACTTCGAAACAGGGTTCATCTGTAAAATGACAAATCCCTTTTCCACACAGGTCTGATAAACCTTTTCCCTTATATCCGTTCCCGGTTTTGCAATAATGTTGACATGGAAACAATCATCTTCAATGTTTTCTAACGGAATACATTTTTCCACTTCTGCAATCTGTTGCATGGCATCTGTTGCATCCTGCTCCATCCCTTTTGCTAAAAGCTCAATCTCCTGCGCACCAGCCATCTGTTTCATCAAGTTTTCGGTCGAGTCACTCGCCACTAGTTTTCCTTTGGAAATAATGAAAATATGGTCGCACACTGCTGATATTTCCGACAAAATATGGGAGCTTAATATAACGGTATGGTTTTTGCCAAGCTCCTTAATTAAATCCCTGATTTCAATAATCTGTTTCGGGTCGAGTCCTACCGTTGGCTCATCTAAAATAATAATTTCAGGATAGCCTAAAATTGCCTGTGCAAACCCGACTCTCTGCCTGTAGCCTTTGGAAAGATTTCGGATTAACCGCTCCTTCTGCATCGTAATCCCGGTTGTCTCCATTGCTTCCTCTACATATTTGCTGCGCAGTCTTTTGTCCAGTTTTTTTAATTCTGCCACAAAATACAGATATTCTTTTACTGTCATATCCATATAAAGAGGTGGGATTTCCGGCAGATATCCCACACATTTTTTTGCCGCCTCCGGCTGTGTGAAGATATCATATCCGTTAATTTTCACCTCTCCACTTGTGGCACCTAAGTACCCTGTAATAATATTCATTGTCGTTGATTTTCCAGCACCGTTTGGTCCCAAAAAACCATAAATTTTTCCTGGCTCCACTGTCAGTGACAGGTCGTTTACGGCAACATGGCTGCCATACTTTTTTACCAGATGATTGATTTCAATCACAGTCTTTTTCCTCCTTGCACCTATGCCTGATAAATCGGCAAACTCCGATTTTCGATAGCTATAGTCTATCAGAGAAATGTGTTAAATTATGGGAAAATCTGTGATAACTTTATGAAATCAATTTTTACCCAAATGCTCTACATCTATAATTTGTTTGACAGTCCTAACCATTCATAAACTCCACATACCGGTCGATAACCTCTGACTCTGTCTTTCCGATTATAAAGTAATAGTCAATCAGCTCCATATTTTCAGTGGAAATGTACGGTCCGTACATCGGAATGTTACAGCACAGCACGTTCCCGTCTGCTGCCACTGCAATTCCATAGCCAAGGCTTGAATGTACCAGCGGGAAACGTTTCGATTTTTCTCCATAGCAGATATATTTTGCTGCATTTCTTAAAGGAAGCCTGTCGTCCTTTAAAACTCCTTTTGCAGAAAGACGTTCTGACTTTGACCAGTCAAAATACATCCAGTTCTGCTTTTTTACCGTATCCATCTGTCTTGGCAGACTGCCCTTTTCCCGCAGCACTGTTTTTCCGGCTGCATCTGCAAAAGAAATGGCACCGCTCTTTTTGTCTATCGTAAGACGGATTTCTTTTGTCTCCATTAAAATTGCATCTTTCGTGTCCTTCTGCCGCACGACTGTATTTATAAAGCGGTCTGCTTTGCTTTCCGAAAATAACTCTTTTATCTGCTGCCCAAAGCCAAACGTCACACGGATGACAGCATCACTTACCGGGCTTACATGAAGTACACCGTAATTGCTCACGCAGGCAATCCCACAGGCTGTTAATTCTGTCCAGCGCACCGCCGTATCTATCCTTCCGTGTCCGGACGGACGTAACGCACTGCCCTCCGGGATGTCTCCGAACTTATGCGTGGCGTGTATTCCGGATAACGCTGCCGTGTGCTGCGCGGATAAATTCACGGCTTTCTGGATTATTTTAGGCTGCACAGGAACCGCTGTTCTATTATTTTGTGATACTACATGTGTTCTATCCGATTCTATATTTTTCTTCGGTACTTTCTTCCTCTCCGGCGTATCCTCGTCCGATGGTACGATTTTCTCCGGTTTTTTTATGATTTTGCGTGCCGGCTTTTTCTCTTCTATTTTAAAGACCTTCTGCTCCCGCTCCGGAACAGGGTCTGCAATCAGTCCGGTTAAATTGTCAAGATATAAAACCGCAAGCTCATGCAAGGCTCTTGTTGCCGCCACATATAAAAGCTTTACATTTGCATCATCTGCCGGATACTTTTCCCTGCTCGGATTGAATAGTAAAACAGCGTCAAATTCCAGTCCCTTTGTGTATGCCACCGGAAGCACCATAACACCACTTCCAAATTCTGCCTTTTCCAGACTGTTTTCGGAAATTCCAAGCTTTTTGCCGAGTTTCTTTGTAAGTTTTCCGGCTTCCTTCTCATCCCGGCAGACAATGGCAATTGTCTCCAGGCCCTCTTTCTGCCAGTGCTTTACCTGCTCCACAGCATATTTATATAATTCTTTTTCACCGGAAAGCTCTGCCATCGTGACATCATTTCCATGTCTTATGATTGGCTCTACCGGATAAATTGGGAACGTACCGTGCTGCAAAATCTGCATCGCAAAGTTCGAAATTTCTATCGTATTACGGTAACTTTTCCGAAGCAGCTCAAAGCTGTCATAAGGACCGGTTAAAAACAGTTTTTTCAGTGCTTCCCAGTCATTTAAGCCATAGCCATAATGAATGTTCTGGGACACGTCTCCCATAATCGTAAAGGTGCAGTTTCGCATACAAAACTTCAATACACTGTAAACCATCATGCCAAAGTCCTGCGCCTCATCAATGACCACATGGCTTGCCTCCCGCACAGGCTCCGTCTCCTTAACACGTTTATACAAGTATGCCAGTGCCGCCAAATCATAGACATCAAAATCATCCTGCGGTGTTGCAATCTGATACCCTTTTAACCGCTGCTCCTCCAAAAAATCTGCATAGAGGTCAAAAATCGAAGTTTTCCACTCCTTTGCGCCAAAATACCAACGGCATTTCTTCTGGATTTCCCGCTTGTCCTCTGCTGTGTAGCCAATTGTTTTTCCGGTAATCTCATTTTGTACTTTTGCCATTATACGCTTATTTAACATGGCAATTTTATTCTGAATGGATACATCCGGATTTTCCTGCCGATATGCTTCAACCGCTTCTGCTGTCAACAGGATTTTGTCTGTTTTTTGAAACTTCACCGAGCCAGAGCTTTTTTTCACCGAGTCCGTCCGGACCGGAATTTCAAAAAAGATATCCTCCACACAAATCGTATCTTCTTCTAATTTCTGACAATATTCCTCCAGGTTTTGAAACCAGAACAGTGTTCCCTTAATATGAATAAAGCTGTCCTCTTTTTCGAGTGCATGCACTTTCATTGTATGCTCGTCCCAGTCTTCATATAAAAGC
>CAKRCJ010000270.1 GCA_934307185.1 uncultured Roseburia sp. | reverse complement strand
GTGTTTCGATTTAGTTTAGACACGATCTAAATCTCCTATATATTGAATGCTTTAACAAGTTTCTCATGAATGTTCTGAATGCCTTCCGGTTTTTCTACCTTTGGTGCATCCGGATGTAATAACCATGTTTTTGCGTAATGTGTATCCGTTACTTTAAACATTGGTGGTTCCTCTATGGTATCAATCTTCATACAGTATGGGTTACGTGGTGCAAATGCATCACCTACAATACTGTTGTAAAGTGAAGGCGGTGTACCTGTGATAGAGTAAAGCTTTGTGTTTCTCTCTGCTAACTGAGGCAGGGAAGAAAGTAATGCCCATGTATATGGATGACGTGGGTCGTAGAATACTTCCTCTACTGTACCAACTTCAACAATCTGTCCTGCATAAATAACTGCAACACGGTCTGCGATATTGGCAACAACACCTAAGTCATGTGTAATAAATACAATTGTATAATTGAACTCTTTCTGTAAATCCTTTAACAATTTTAAAATCTGTGCCTGAATAGTTACATCAAGCGCTGTTGTAGGCTCATCACAAATTAAAATCTTTGGCTGGCAGGATAACGCAATCGCAATAACGATACGCTGTCTCATACCACCGGAATACTGGAATGGATAATCATCAAAACGTGCTTCCGGATTTGGAATACCTACTTTACCCATTAAATCAAGTGCGCGGAGTCTTGCCTCATTCTCGGTACAATCCTGATGCTTCATAATAACAGAAGTAATCTGTTTACCGATTGTAATAATCGGGTTTAAGGAAGTCATCGGGTCCTGGAATACTGTTGCAATCTTTTTACCACGAATCTGGCTCCAGTCTCTTCCATCTTTAATATTTGCAAGATTTAAGATACAGATACCATGTAATCTCTCGCTGTTCTCATCTAAATATTTTACACGGAAAGTAACTTTATCAAAAACAGCATTTCTCTGTTCTTCGTCGTTTAAGTCGACTCCAAGCTGCATTGCCTCTTTTAATGCCAGTAATAATGCATTGTTCTGCTTTGTACGTTTGCGGAAGCTGAAACGTCCGACAGAAAGATAAACCTCTTTTGCAAGGATTTCATTTCTAGCTTCTGTCTCTGCAGAAATCGGAGCACTGACTTCTTTCTCATGCTTTGCTTTCAACTCTGACATTTTTTTGTCAAACTCATGATTGTAAGCAGTGTCATGCGCAAGGCTGTTTGCTTTTTCTTTTACTTTTTCCTCATGTGCCTTTTCAAAAGCTTTGATTTTTGCATCTAAATCAGAAATCTTCTTTCCAGCCTCTTTGATTTTATCCTTTTCCTTGGATGGGTCATAGGTCTGTTTTAAGTTAAAGGTATTGGTTCTCTCGCGTTTTAAGTCTTGAAGCTCTTTTTCATAAGCTGCTGTCTCTTCTTCGCTCAAATCACCTTTTCTTCTTTTCTCAGACTCTAACTCAAGAATCGCTCTGTAAGTTTCTGCGCCAAACTCTAATTTGGAATACTCATCCAGCTTCTTTTTATTTTCTGCGATGATTTTCTTCGCATTGTCGTTTAATTTAACAACAGTATCTGAAAGCTCTTCATCATTGAAAATAATTTTACCATTGTCAATAAATCCGTTGCTGTCTAACATTCCGGCAAATGTTTTTGTAAAAACAGACTTACCGGAACCGGACTCTCCAACGATTGCGATTGACTCATTTTCATAAATATCAAGCGAAACTCCACGAATGGCAGTAAGTACCCTGCCACGGACATGGAATTTCACGATTAAATCTTTTACTGATAATAATACTTTTTTATCTTCCATTTAACTAACCTCTACATGTGTGTTCTTGGATCGGATGCATCACCAAGGTTCTGTCCAACGACATATAAGACAATTGTAATGATAGAAGCAACGACTACCGGACTCCAGAACTCAAACTGCCAGCCAGGTGTAAGCATCGCACTCTCTGACTCATAAATCAATCTACCAAGTGACATATCTGACATACCCATACCAATATAAGATAAGAACACTTCATAAGAAATGTAGGATGGGATTTCTGTTGCTGCCAGTGTAACGATAACAGATGTCATGAATGGAAGAATATTCTTCATTGCAATCTTAATTGTACTTGTTCCAAGACATTTTGATGCAAGATTGTACTCTCTGTCTCTAATAATAACAACCTGTGTACGGATAAAGTACGCAATTCCAAGCCAGCCGGTAATAGTCAATGCCAGTACCATGGTCCAGAAGCCTGCTTTAAATAACATAACCATAACGGCAATTAATAAAATGTAAGGAATGTTTGCAAGAATGTTATATACCTCCTGCATAAAAACATCCACTTTCTTTGAAAATCCCCAGATTGAACCTACAACTACACCAACGGATAAGTTGATAGCTGCACAGATAAATGCAAGGGAAATAGAAATTCTTGAACCAAACCAGACAGCATCAAATGTTGACTGTCCGGCTGCACCGGTACCTAAAATCCAGTGAATGCTCATTCCAAGTCTGTCAATCGCTGCAGACGGTGACAAGTGCTTTGTCGTTGCATCCATTAAGTTACCGAACTTATCATACTCCACAAATACGGGATAAATATATGTGAATGCAATCAACACTCCTAAAATTGCCAAAACAATAATATTAATTTTTTTCTTAAAAAATACACGGAATACGGAATGCCAGTAAGAATATCTTGGTGCCGTTATCTTTTCCGATTCCAAATCACTATGGTCAACCGGAGCAAACAGCTCTTTCTCCGGCATACCAAACCTATCTAAATCCTGACTCATTTCTAATTACCTATCCTTTGTTGAGAATGAAATTCTAGGGTCAACCATAGACATTAAAACGTCTCCTAAGATAAGGGATGCTACTGTTAAAATCGCATAGAATAAAGTTCCACCGACGATAACACCATTATCGTATTTGTTGATAGCCTCTGTTAATAAGTTACCAATACCAGGAACAACATATACACGCTCTGTGATAATTGCTCCGGTTAATGCTCCAAGCACTGCTGCCGGAATACCCTGGATAATCGGGATTGCAGCATTCTTTAAAATATGTTTCGAGAAAATCTCACTCTCTGTCAGACCACCAGACCTTGCAAATTTTACATAGTCCGAATTCATCTGATCGATCATATAACGTCTTATCCACTTCATCAGGTTTGCTATTGATGGAAGTGCTAACGATACAATTGGCAATACATACATCAGCTTGCTTGGTGACTCCATATCAAAAGTTGTCGGCAAGCCAAAGCTTCCGCCGATTGCTTTGAATAAGAAAATGTATGCAAGGGATGGTACTGCGATAATAAATACAATATAAAGCGTACCAATCTTATCGACCAGTTTGTCTTTCTTTCTCGCCATAAGAATACCAAGCGGCACACCGATTAAGTAAGACATGATAACTGCAATCAGACCAATTACAAAGGAATAACCCACTTTGGATTTTCCTGCTTTATATGTTGCAACATTTGTATAATCATCCTCATAACGGTCTGCATACAATAAGCTGGATTCTCTGGAACCCTGCATATAGGTTGCAGTGTGCAGATTGTCCGCACTCTCCTCCACAAGACCGGTTGGATAGGTGACAGTTGATTTTATATAAGATCC
>CAKRCJ010000269.1 GCA_934307185.1 uncultured Roseburia sp. | reverse complement strand
TGCGGATACTTACTTTATTTCCGTGGCGGTCGGCACAAACGGAATTACTGCTTTAAATCTGGTACTTCCGATTTATAATCTTATTTTTGCTATCGGCTCGATGATCGGCGTCGGCTCTGCTATCCGATATGTTGTTGAACAGAATAAAAAAAGCCCAAAAGCAGATGGATATTTTTTCCATGCTCTTTTATGGGCGCTTATTATCAGTCTGTTTTTTATTTTTGTCGGTGTTTTTCTGCCGGATAAGTTAATTGCACTGCTCGGTGGAGATGCAGTCATTGTGGCAACTGGAAGAAATTATACCCGGATTTTCATGTGCTTTGCTCCTTTTTTTATGTGGAACTATATTTGCAATGCATTTGTCCGCAACGATGGAAATCCTTCTATTGCTATGGCTGCAACACTTTTCGGCAGTTTGTTTAATATTGTATTTGACTACGTTTTAATGTTCCCACTGGGACTTTCCATGGAGGGAGCTGCACTTGCAACCGGTTTTTCTCCGGTCGTTGGTATTTTAATCTGCTGTATTCATTTTAAATCTGATAAGTGCTCCATAAAGTTAAAGCCAGCTTTTCTGTCTTTCCGCAGACTGCTTTACTGTTGTCAGGTCGGTGTTTCTTCCTTTGTCGGAGAAATTTCGTCCGGTGTGATTACAGTTGTCTTTAATATGATTATCTTACGGCTTGCCGGAAATACCGGAGTTGCCGCTTACGGCGTCATTGCAAATACCTCGCTTGTTGCGGTTGCACTCTTTAACGGAATTGCACAAGGCTCCCAGCCTTTAATCAGTGACTCTTACAGCAAGGGTAATCATAAAAATGTATCGACTTATCTGAAAATGGCTGTCACAACTTCCATTAATGTCGCCGTTCTTCTTTTGGTCTGCATTTACCTGTGTGCACCGGCTATCACCGCCGTTTTCAATGGAGAGCATGATGCGGCTCTCGCATCCTATGCGGAAAGTGGCTTACGGCTCTACTTTATCGGCTTCCTTTTTGCCGGAATTAACATTGTAGGAACTGCCATTTTAAGTGCAGTAGAGGCTGCAAAATATGCTTTTGCAGCCTCTATCTCGCGCGGCTTTGTGGCAATTATTCTTTTTGCATTCCTTTTGTCTGCACTGATTGGCTTAAACGGCGTATGGTTTGCTTTTCCGGCTGCGGAATTTGTGACGATGTTAATTACCGTTTACGGATTAATAAAAACGATGCGCAAATAATACAAACACCAGTTCCAGTAATTTTCCGGTTCTGGTGTTTCTTTGTTTTAAGGAGTTTTACAGTCCTTTCATATCCTGGTTTATAACGCTTTTTTAATTGCCTCCATCAGCTCTTCATAAGTCTCATAGGCTGGCAGCTTAGGGTTATCCTTTTTAATCTGTTCTGTGCTCTTGAATAAAAATCCGGCTTTGCTTGCCTTAATCATTCCGAGGTCATTATGGCTGTCACCGCTCGCAATTGTCTGGAAACCGATGGACTGTAATGCTTTTACGGTTGTAAGCTTAGAATTTTCCACTCTCATTTTAAATCCGGTGATTTCGCCATTTTCTGCGACTTCCAAAGAATTGCAGAAAATGGTCGGATAACCTAATTTTTTCATCAGTGGTGCTGCAAACTGGGTAAAAGTGTCACTGATAATAATAACCTGTGTCATGCTTCTTAATTCATCTAAAAATTCTTTTGCACCCGGCATCGGGTCAATTTTTGCAATGGTTTCCTGAATTTCTTTTAACCCAAGTCCATGCTCTTTTAAAATACCAAGTCTCCATTTCATCAATTTATCATAATCCGGTTCATCCCTCGTTGTCTTTTTCAATTCCGGGATACCGCTTTCCTCTGCAAATGCAATCCAGATTTCCGGTACTAAAACGCCTTCTAAATCCAGGCATACGATATTCATATCCATTTTCCTATTCTCCTCATTGTTGTTCATATAATTTTTTGTGAGCACTGCCCATTGCTTACGCACATTATACAATAACACTTTACAATAAGAAAGTGAATTTTACAAAAAATCTGTTATCCCGCATTTACAATTTTATAGTATTCTTTCGAAGTTACTTTATATACAAGTGCATAGACTACAAGGAAAATCACACAAACCACGGCAATTGCCATATTAAAGGTAAATGTATCCACAATAAGCATCATCCGTAAAAATAGTCTTACCACATTGCTTGCTACGATCATATGCACGATTGCTGCTCCAACCGGAAGGAAAAATAAAAGCATTACCTGCGTCCGGATGGTTTTTTTTGCCTCCTTTTCCGTCAAACCTACATTGGCAAGAATATGGAAACGTTTCTGGTCCTCATATCCTTCTGACATCTGTTTGTAATAAATAATCATCACTGTCGCCATAAGGAAGAGGATTGCAAGGAACAATCCAACAAAAAAGGTTCCACCATAAAGACTATATAAACTTCCCCTGTCCTCTGTCTTAAAACGGATTTCCCGGTTTAATCCGACCTGTCCCATTGTCTGTCTGACTGCTTCCATCTGTTCTGCTGTCAAAGCATTTTCCAGCTTATATCCAATATAGATTTCATAATTATCCGAATTTTCGCCTTGTCCTGCTTCTTCCATCATTGCACAAATCTGCTCATCCTTCGAAAACACCAGAATTTCATTTTCAAATATCGACATTGTAGGGTCAATAATGTACAAGAGAGACGAATAATCTGCCGTTCCCGCTACTGTATATTCTTTTCCCATAAAGTCTAAGCTGTCACCATTTTTCCATTCTTTTTGGGAATTGTAAATAAGTACTTCATTTTCCTTCAGTTCCATATCCGTATCAGTATATTCATTATAATCAGATAATGATACTAAATAAGTATCCAGACAGGAATACATGTCACTATAAATTGCTCCACTCCCTGCTGCTTCCTGTTTTCCATCCTTCTCCGATACTGTTATATTCCTGTACTGTCTATAAATCTGAGCAGTAGTGGCAATCCCATCCCGCTTTAATGCCTCATTCATAGCCGTAAAATCATTATTTCCTTTTTCTGCCTCAGATACAGTTTCCGTCACTTTAATGTCTGTTGGATATCTGTCATCTATATTTTTCTCGATTAACATCATAAGTGAAAATCCACAGGTCAACAGCAGAATAACACCTGTGGAAAGCACACAGATAGATGCCAGTCCTGCTGCATTGTGCTTCATTCGAAACATAAGGTTCGAAATACTGATAAAATTCTTTGTCTTGTAATAAAACTTTGGATTTTTTTTCAACCTCTTTAAGATAAAAATACTTCCAGCCGTAAAAAGACAGTAAGTTGCAATCACCACAAGCAGGATACTCGTAAATAATACATTTATTGCATTTCCAATCGTCTTTGCCGAAAGCGCCAGTCCATATCCTGCAATCAGCGTCACAATCCCAAGAACAAATATAAAAATTTTAACTTTTGGTTCTTTTTCCCCCGTTCTGTCACTCTGTAACAATGCAATTGGATTTCCAACCCGGATAGTTGTAACATTATAAATCAGGCAGACCGCATAAAAGATGACAAACAAAATAAATGTACTTTTCAACGCTTCCACTGAGAAAAACAGTCCATTTACAGGTGTCTGACCAACAATCTTATACAAAACGAGAAGCA
>CAKRCJ010000268.1 GCA_934307185.1 uncultured Roseburia sp. | reverse complement strand
AAATATGTGTCAGACCGCAAAAGCCTGGATGCAGGTGGAGGATGTGCAAGAAGGACGTCCGTATTTTCGTGTGCGCGCCAGTATGGCAGACACGGCGGCAGTCACAAAAGTGGAGGGCGGCAATTTTTCCCTCGGCTGTCTTTCAGACGGTACGAGATTACAGCCAATTGTAGACCCGGCAGTTATATTTTCCTATGACACCTCGTTGCAAAGACCGGTTGGATTTGAGGAAACAGTATTAAAAGAGCTGCTTGCAAAAGAGCAGATTACGATGAACCAGCTGCCATGCAGCTTTTATGGAGTGGAAAAAGAGTTACAGGCAAAGCAATCCTTCTGTATTTATGAACTGATTGGCCAGGTAGAAAAAAAGGAGCTGCTGCAGAGCTACGCTGCAAAAAACCTGGATGCATCTTACTTTGAGAAAAAAAGGGAAGAAGCGGAGACACTGGTTAAGCAACTTTGCAGCGGAATAACAACGGAAACAGCATCGAAAGAATTTGATGCCTACTGTAAATATACATACATGGATAATGTGCTCCGTGGCGGCTATCCAATCCGGCTTGGCAATCATAAAATTTTTTATGTTTATTCAAGAAAGCACGGCGATTTGGAGCGTGATTATAATTACTTTTCCATGCTGCCGGAGTTTTACTCGCAGGGAAACGGCAACTTCCGTGATGTAAACCAGAACAGACGCTGTGACACTTTTTTTGCACCGTTTGTCGGAAGGGAAAATATCAAAGAATTTTACAGCCTTATTCAATTGGACGGCTGCAATCCGCTTGGCGTGGAAAAGCTGACCTATCAGGTAACGGCAGAAAAAGCGGAAAATCTGTTAAAGCTTCATGAAAATCTGTTTACGCCGGGACAGAAAGAAGAGCTGTGCGATTTTATAAAGAAGCCATTTACACCGGGAGCATTATATCAGAGGCTTGAGGAAAAATTCGGGGAAGAAGAGACAAAAAAATTATTCTTCCAGATAATTGACGCAGCGGACGGACTTGTGAACGGCAGCTTTTTGGAGGGCTACTGGAGCGACCACTGGACATATAATTTAGACCTTGTGGAAGATTACTTAGAGGTATTCCCGGAAAAAGAAAAGGAATTACTGTATGAGAGAGCTTACACCACATTTTTATCACAGGTGAATATCAATCCAAGATACAGACGATATGAAGAAACTGAAAATGGCTTGAGACAATATCATGCGCTGGACGAGGCAAGCCGCAGAAATACAGAGGAAAAATTAGTGCGAGAAGCACATCAGACCGGAAATGTACTTAAAATGACACTGGCAGAAAAACTGGTGTTACTCTGTGCCACCAAATTTGCTGCCTTAGATGCCTATGGCATGGGTATCGAAATGGAGGGCGGAAAACCGGGCTGGTATGATGCCTTAAATGGTATGCCGGGAATGTTCGGCTCATCCATGGCAGAGACATATGAGCTTGCAAGAATGTTAGATTATACCATCGGGGCACTCAAACGTTATCCGGGAGAATTAGAGCTGGTAGAGGAATTTGCAGATTTCATGCAGCAGCTTGATTTGATTAACAGCAGTGAAAAAGATAATATTTTTTATTGCAAAAAACAGGGCTTTATGGCAGCAGAGAAAATCAGAAAAAATGGAGAGGTGCTTTCCTTCTGGAATGCGGTAAATGATGTAAAAGAGACTTACCGGAAAAAGGTATTTGACGGTATTACCGGTGCGAAGCAGATTGTTTCCACGGAAAAAATGGTATCCGTTTTAAGCAGATTTTTGGAAACTGTGAACTGCGGAATTGAAAAAGCCTGCATTTTGGGAGAGGGCATCTGCCCAACCTATTTTACCTATGCTGTGCCGGAATATGAAAAAGTAAAAGAGGGTTATAAGCCGCTGAAATTTGAGGTACAGCTGGTGCCATATTTCTTAGAGGGACCGGTGCGCTATCTGAAGTTAAAGACAGGGAAGGAGAAAAAGGAGCAGCTTTATAAAAATGTAAAATGCAGTGATTTATATGATGAAAAATTATCCATGTATAAGGTAAATGCTTCCTTGCAGGACGCTTCCTTTGAGCTTGGCAGGGCGAGGGCGTTTACACCGGGCTGGTTAGAAAACGAGTCTATCTGGCTGCATATGGAATACAAATACCTGTTAGAGCTTATCAGAAATGGTATGTACGAAGCCTTTTTCCATGATTTTCAGAAAGCGGCAATACCGTTTTTGAATCCTGATGTGTACGGAAGAAGCATTTATGAAAACTCATCCTTTATTGCAAGCAGCAAAAATCCGAATAAGGCTTATCACGGAAAAGGCTTTGTCGCACGCTTAAGCGGCTCTACCATTGAATTTATCAGCATGTGGAAGCAGATGCTATTTGGAGCGCATATTTTATCGGTGAAAAACGGAGAACTTACGTTTACACCACAGCCGGCAGTTCCGGCATATCTTATTCCGGAGAATGGAAGAGTATCGGCAATGCTTTTTGGAAAAACAAAGGTTACTTATCAGTTTGCCGATGTGGCCGATTACATTCCGGGACAATATGAGATTACTTCCATGAAATTTACTTATGAGAATGGAAGTGTCGCATATGTAACTGCCGCTTATGCAGGAGAAAAAATTGCAAGGGCTGTCCGTGACGGGCTTGTGACAGAGATTAAGATTGATGTCCGATAAGAACTGCATGCGTTCTAAAAAAATGACACCATTTTAAAATTTGGATAATTTTTCTAACTGGGAAAAGAACTTATAATTCAATTATCAACAAACAACAAAGCGTTGTGATAAGGAGGATGTATTTATGAATTGGAAAAAAGTAGTATCAGTGTTACTCGTCAGTGCCATGACATTATCCATGGCAGCATGTGGTGGGGAGTCTTCCACAAGCAGTGGAGAGACAACTGGAACAGAGAGCAAAGGAAGTACAGGCACAGCATCAGGAAGTGATGAAAAATTAGTTGTCTGGACATTATCAAACGATTTGATTGACTTTGGTAAAAAGTTTCAGGAAGAAACCGGGGTGGAAGTTGACACCGTAGTTATTGAACCGGCAGACTACCCGACAAAAGTCCAGACTGCATTACTTGCAGGAGAGAAAGAACCGGATATCATCGTTGGTGAACCAAAAATGTTAGAGGACTTCTACGATGCAGGCTTTTTTGAAGATTTAAACCAGGCACCATATAATGCACAGGATTATGCAGATGAAATCGTTGATTATGTATGGCAGGTTGGACAGGACAGCGAGGGAATACAGAGAGCCATTTCTTATCAGATTACACCGGCAGGTATCTATTACAGAAGAGATATTGCAAAAGAAGTATTTGGAACAGATGATCCGGATGAGGTTGGAAAGTTATTTAAAGATTATGCTACAATTTTGCAGACAGCCCAGACATTAAAAGATGCAGGATACAGAATTTTCTCTTCCGATGCAGAAATGAACGTATTCTCTGGTGACAGTGCATGGGTAGTAGATGGAACCTTAAATGTAGACCAGTCCAGAATTGATTATATGGATCTTTGTGCTAATTTATACCAGAATGATTTGACTGCATATGCAAACCAGTGGTCAACACCTTGGTATCAGGCTATGGCTGGCGAGGTACCTATCTTAACAGCAGATATCCA
>CAKRCJ010000267.1 GCA_934307185.1 uncultured Roseburia sp. | reverse complement strand
GTTGTATTTCGTTCTGATTTATCAGATAAGAAATGCAGCCGATGGTTTCTTAGTACCGCTGCGAGCGACACGTAACGAAAGTGTGTCTTCGATGATTTTATTCATTTTGTACAATCTTAGATAACTAAATTTGAGTTTCGCAATTGCCTGTTTATGCATTCCGCCTTTTCTCTGCCAGATAGGAAACTGCGGAAAGTGCCGCCACATTTCCCTCCCCGGCGGATTTGATATACTGGTAAGGTGTTCCGACTGCATCTCCACAGGCAAAGCAGCCAGCGATATTTGTGCGCAGCTGTCTGTCAACTGCAATGTGGTTATCCTCTATTTTAAGTCCCGGAACAAGCTGCGCCGGGGAAACACTTTCTCTCAAGAAAAATATTCCGTCCACCGCATAGCTTCCTTTTTCTGTTACAAGCTCCTGTACTTTCATAGTGCCTTCCACTGCGACCGGTTTATCCTGTATTACTTCAATGTTATCCGAAACCTTTACCGCTCCTTCATACATTGGAAAATAATACACTTTTTCTGCCATCTCTGACATAAAATCTGCTTCCGCCTCTTCTTTTGATGAAAAGCCGATAATGGCTGCCGTCTTTCCCCGGTATAAAGGTGCATCACAGGTCGCACAATAGCTGACACCTCTTCCTAAAAATTCCTCTTCTCCCGGATATGCTTTTGCTGTGCTCACTCCAGTGGCAAGAATTACCGTCTGTGCCTCATAACTTGTTCCGTTTCCCTGCAAGGCAAAATATTCGCCCATCGCATACACCGCATTTATCTTATCCTCGGTAATCTGAATATCCATTGCCTTTAGATGATTTTCATACGCTGCTTTCAAATCTTCTCCTGCAATGTTCGGCAAGCCCAGATAATTCTGTATCGTATGGGCTTTTTCCACCTTCATGCTCAGATTTTTATTTCCAAATAAGATTATTTTTTTATTGCGGACTTTTGCCGTAATCGCAGCTTCTAATCCTGCCGGACCTGTACCGATAATCGCTATATCATATCGTTCCATATTTTATCCTCCGCTCTTGTTATAAATACTTTTGTATTTCTTTTTCAATACTTTCTGGTTTCTTCATCGGTGCAAAGCTTTCCCTGACATTTCCTTCCCTTTATATTCTTCCATGGAAATTTCCTGTCCATTCATTTTTATCGCTTTGAAATCATAAAAACTCATGTAAACCTCCTTGCGTTACATTTTATTGTTCAAAATAAAATTGTGTGCAATATGTTTATGAATGAATTGTACACAATCTATTTTAAATTGTCAATACTTTTTTATATACTAAAAAAAGAAAGGAATAAATCCAACGACTTATCCCTTTCCGAAAAAATTTCTTATTCATTTTATGACCTTTTTATCTGCGCCCTGCTTCTGCCTAAAATCCAAAATCCGCATAATCTTCCGGCAGAAAACGATGATAAATAATATGGCAGCCCTCATCCTTAAAGCAGTAATAATACTTATCATCAAAATCATCCGGGAAACGGATGAGCAAATCAAATTCACCATTATTGATTGGCTCCATATGCACGTCCTCTGACTTGGAGTAAAACAGCTCTTTTATCTGTTCCATTGTGCAGCCATGCTTTGCAACCAGTTCCACAAGCTCTTTTATAAACTCATTCGGTGCCATATGCTCATGCACATACTCTGCTCCCTGCTTTGGAATATGAAAGCAAAAACGTTCTCCTTTGTTGGATACAAGCACTTTGCCAAGCTTCTCTTTCGTAGCTTCTCCAAAACCGGATAAAATATTTTTCATTTCATTCTCATCCACATTTGTTTCAAAAAAATGATTTAATGAACTCAGCGGATAATACAACCTGATTTCTTCCTTCCGGTAACCAAGCTTTGCCTGTTCTTCTTTTATCACATCAATAATACTGTTTTCTAATCTGCTAAAATCCATTTTATTCCCCGTAATTTTCCTTTACATATTTTTGAACATCCAGATTATCCTCCGGCATACGGCAGCCGACAATATATTCACCATGATTATCTGTGCTCCGGATAATCACACCTTCCATTTTTCTTGCGCTCTTAACCGGGAAGTCAGGAATATCTAATTCAACCTGTATTCCTTTTATGTCTGCAAATTCAGGGGAAGTCGCAGAAAATGCGAAACCGTTTGCACTGATATTTACCATTTTTCCCTGGAATACCTTATTGTTATCCAGCCGCTTAATCGTACAGCTGTTAGAAACCGGCATTCTCGGATACTTTCTTCTGTTTGCAATGACAGGTGCTGTATTTACAGTAATATGGCAGGTATCCTTTTCAACTGCCACTTTTACGTCAGTCCAGTTATAAAGCACATTATCTACAACAATCTGTAAATCATAATGCTGCTTCACATCAAGCTCTTTTAAACTGTTTGCATCCATATGCGCCCAGAGTTCATTCTCATTCTGTTTTAAAATTTCTCCATGATACTCTTTTTTCTGCTCTTTCGAAACAAGTGAACAATGCATCTGTGATTTTATGTCCTGAATACCCATAAATCCACCGACACCGAGTTCTTCCATCATCTTTTCCACAACCGTTTCAATCTTATTCACGTTGCGGGCAGACTCATCATATTTATTGAGCATCGTTTTCGTCGCACCGTCAGAAACTTCGATGCAATCGGTCATAGCCTTCATGACTTCACCAATTTGCTCCATATTATCAACAAGATTATGGTTCGACTCTCTCACATCACCCATGGCAGAATCAATAACACTCAAATGATTGCCAAGCTCTGTGGTGTCGTTCGCAATTCTTGAAACACTCTCATTAACCTTTGAAATCTTTTCAGATGTGTCATGAATTAATGTCACTGTCTTTCCAATAGACTCTGTCATACGGTTTGACGTTTCCTCTAAGTGTCCCAGTGCTGCCATAATACTGCCGGAAGACTCTTTCGTCTCGGTGCTTAAATTTCTGATTTCATCGGCTACAACTGCAAAGCCTTTTCCTGCTTCTCCGGCTCTTGCAGCTTCTATGGAAGCATTCAATGCCAAAAGATTGGTCTGTGAGTTAATAGACTCAATTGTTCCAACCTCTGTTTTTACACGCTCAAACTCTTTACGGAATTCCTGCAAAACGTTTTCTACATCCTCGGAAAGGTCTGCCATCACATTCGTTGTTTCCACAACATCATAAAGCTCTTCTGAGCTGGTATTGGCATGTTCCACAGACTCTGTCATTAAAGTAACCATCTGTTCCATCAGAGATGCAATCCGCTCTACCTGATCATTAATATTAGATGTCATATCTATAGATGACGTTGTTCTTTCATGAAGTACACCATTATTTTCTGTAAGCTCCTTCATGCCGGAAACAACTGTTGTAGAACTCTGCTTGTTTTCATCCTCAAGTTCTCTTACAACTGTAATCCCATCCATTATCTGATTGCTGGCACCCTTTACCTGTTCTACAGTTGTTACTACTTTTTCAAGTCTTGCCTTAATGGAATTGGTAAGCGCACCGTCAGACTCATTCAGATGGTCGATGGAAACGACATAACAGATATAGCAGAGAATAACACAAGATGCCTGCAATGTATAATCGTTCACATTATCTGCCGTATTCATTCCTGTCATATATTTGTGGATACTGCTTAGGATACTGATTGCC
>CAKRCJ010000266.1 GCA_934307185.1 uncultured Roseburia sp. | reverse complement strand
TCAGTAGACCGTTCCGTCACATTCACAATTCCCTTTGCGCTTTCCTCAACAGCTATGCCGACTGCTTCAGTTGATTGTTTAATTTCATCTATCGCTTTTTGTAATTCCCCGGTAGCACTTGTAAACTCTTCCATAATGGCATTCATGTCACCGGCATCTTTGCTGTAAGTTTCACTCAGTTCAACTAACTGCTCATAACCATTTACTGCGGTCGTTTCTGCGAATTCAACCATCATCTCTGCCTCTGCTGCAAGTCCGTTCACAGCTTCGATGACTGAGGCACTTACTTTTCTTATCTTCTCTGCTGCTTCAGCTGAATTTGTTGCAAGCTTTCCCATCTCATCTGCAACCACAGCAAATCCCTTTCCTGCATCACCGGCTCTTGCTGCCTCAATGCTTGCATTTAACGCTAACAGATTGGTCTGGTCGGTAATTTCAATAATATTGGCGGTAAGCTGCGCAATCTCCTGTACCGCCTTCGACTGCTCAATTTTTTCGCCAAGTATCTTTGACATATCCTCTGTCTGTATCTTTGCTTCCTGCTGCTTTTTAAGGGCATTTACACGCAGGCTGTCCGCTCTTTCGTTCATTCCGCCGGAGGTGTCTTTTCCCTGCTCTGCCCGTGAATTAATATTTTCAATCGAAGCATACACTAAATCCACAGAAGTACCTATCTGCACTACAGAAGCGTTTGTTTCTTCCATGGCTGCGCTCATTTCTTCCATAGTGGCGGAAACATCTGTGATATCCGTTTCCGCTGCGGAAAGATTTTCTGCCATTTTTCTGGATGACACATTTAACTGCTCTGAGTTATCAGAAATCTTTAACATAATTCCACGGATATATTCCAGCAATGCATTGACATTTCCGGCAATCAGTTCCATCTCATCACCACTGTGGATTTCTAATTTTTGTGTCAGGTCACCTTCATTATGTACAATCTCATAAATTTTATTATCCACTTTCTGAAGTCCTTTTGTGATTGTGGAAATAATAACTCCAAGCAGTACCACTGCCAGAATAAGGCAAATCACCCCAATCCGGATTATCTGCGTCAACGAAGCATTTAAGTTCTGGGTGATATCAGAGGCATCATAATCACAACCCAAAACTGCTACCACTTTGCCCGCACTGTTTGTAATTGGCTTATATACTGTGACAAGGTCTCCGTCTTCTGTCTTATCAATATAGTCCTGCACATATTCCTGTCCTTCAAATACAGACTTCAATTCTTCATAAGACGCATCAAATGACTCACCAAGATAGCTGACATCCTCTGTTGCTTCTACATCCACACCGTAATAAACGTCTGTTCCATCTGTGTATAATGTATATAGATAAGCAATGTTACAACTGTCTTTCATGTTTTTCAAGGCTGCCAGAACCCCTTTATATTCGTCACCCTGCTCTGCCCCTGGAACAATTTTCTCTACCTGGTCCCCATCTAACATCTGAAGTGTCAAATTTGCTGCCATGTCTGCTTCCTGCACTCCCATCGCAACCATTCCATCATTCATATGCTTATATGAACTCCAGCCCATAATTACACATAATACAAGCACACAAAGGCTCGCTGGAATGAGTATTTTAAATTTAATACTCAGTCTTCTTGTTTTTTGTTTCATCTATTTGTTCCTCCCGACCTTTCTTTCAAATCTTTCCATAACGCCCTTTTTTCTTCCATGGATATCCCTACTATATACCAAAAAAAGTCTGCATTCAAGCAAAAGCCCCGATAGTTTTTCTCACCATCAGAGCTTTTTTCTTCATAAATATATCTATTT
Source organism: uncultured Roseburia sp. (assembly GCA_934307185.1). Lineage (GTDB taxonomy): Bacteria > Bacillota > Clostridia > Lachnospirales > Lachnospiraceae > Roseburia. The sequence continues at coordinate 1,851 of CAKRCJ010000266.1, read as the reverse complement.
TTACTCTAGCACCACAACCGAATATGCCGGAAGCGTAAGTTCATTTCCATCCAAAGCAGGTTCTTCGGTTCCGGTTAAAAGCTCTCCGACAAGCTGCATTGGATTTTCCCCGTCTACAGCCACGTTAAGGCTTGCATTATCAAAGTTAATGGTCTGTGTCTCCGCGGAGATATTAAATACAATTGTAAGCTGCTCATCCTCATAAGTTTTCCGGATAACACAGACTGCATCATTCGAAATTCCTTCGTCAAACGCAACCGTGCCTCTTGCAATTGCCGGGAACTGATTGCGGAGTACAATTACCTGTTTCACATACTGGTAAATGGAGTTTCCGTCGTTTTCCTGCTCCTCTAAGCTGCCATACTTCATCTTAATATCGTCCATATCCTTCGGACCGTCACACATTCCTTTAGCACCGGCATCCGCAGACCAGTACATTGGGGCACGTTTATTTTCATCTTTTCCGGAGCCTTTCATTCCAAGCTCTTCGCCATAATATAAAAATGCATTTCCGGACATCAAAAGGTTCATTGCATTTCCGATTTTTGTCTGTGCCTCGCTGTCATCTCCGGAATAATAGCCGGCACTGCGCGCCATATCGTGATTGGTATAAAATGGTGCATCAATATAAGTGTCACTGTAGCTTTCGTAAAGTTCCTGCGTATTGACAAGACTTTTTCCATAAGAAGAAGCCGGACGTATTCCTTTTACTGTATTCGCAATAATTCCGTCTTTGTCTGCAAAAGTAAAATCAAAAAGACTGTCTATTCCGCTCTGATAATATTTTGCATAAATGCTGTAATCATTCCATGCTTCACCGACAATGTACGCATCTTCTTTTTTCGCTTTTACCATGTCATTAAACCAGCTTAAAACGGCAATATTTTTATCATCTGCGCCGGTGTATAATTCTTTTACCGCATCTAAACGGAAACCATCAATACCCAAATTGAGCCAGAACTGTGCAATCTCTTCAAATTCTGCCTTTAATGCATCGTTATCCCAGTTTAAATCCGGCATTTCACTCCAGAACTGTCCCTCATAATACCAGTCCGTTCCCTCAACCGGATAATAGCCGCCTGATTTTTCTTTCGAGAAATTATAGTAATCTACATACGGACACTCTGATGCATCCGGTTCTGCTCCCTCCGGGAGGCTCTGCAAATACTGATAAGCAGTCTGGAACCACTCATGCTTTGATGAAGTATGGTTCATGACAAAATCAATAATTACATTGATGCCGCGCTTGTGACATTCTTCCACCAGCGTCTTAAAATCGTCCATAGTTCCATATTCCGGGTCAATGTCCTCATAATCGGTCACATCATATTTATGATACGTGGTAGACGGCATAACCGGCATAAGCCAAATGCCATTGCAGCCTAAATCCGTGTCCGTTGAAGGATCCCCGTCGTTAATATAATCGAGTTTTTCCGTAAGTCCCTTCAAATCCCCGATGCCGTCCCCATTACTGTCATAAAAGCTATATAAAAACACTTCATAATAGGTACGGTATTTGTCATCAATAATATTTTCTTCCCCGGTATTCACCTGTTTCATAAGGGAAAGGGCTGTCACCTCCTGCTCCATTCCTGTTTCCGTCTGCTTCACTGTCTCCGTGTTATCCACAGCATTTCCGTTTTTTTCAGTATTATTTCCACATGCTGCGGTCTGTAATAACATAAGACCTGCAAGCAGTACTGCTATCCATCTTTTTTTCATTTTCCCATCCTCCTGATTTCTATTTTATAAAATACAAAATTACTTTGCAAATTTTTATTCGTAGAACAAAGAATGTGCCTTGGCACATTCTCGCGCCTGCGGCGGTCGCTTGCGACATCTACCTTATAC
>CAKRCJ010000265.1 GCA_934307185.1 uncultured Roseburia sp. | reverse complement strand
CACGATGAGCCTCTTTTAATCCATTTAGGAACTCTGCATCTGATAATTCATGACCAATTTGGCTTTCTATGTTATTTCTGTAATCTTTGTATTTTTCTAATATTTCTGAATCTGACATTGTATGTGATTCTGGTGTAGATACATCATCTATTTCAATCAGTCCATTAACAAGTGGAGTATTGCAATACACACATTCTTCAAATGAGTCTGAAAAATTTTGCTTACATTTTGGACAATATTTAGACATGTATATTCCTCCGAATACTAAGTAATATGTTAATATCACTTATTCCATAATATTTTTATTTTCAGCAGTATTCATTACCTTGTAAGCTATTACAAAAATTGTTACTGCTATCCCCACACATATAAATACCATTCCAACATTTTTCATAATGGTATATTTCTGGATATTTCTAATACAGTGCATTGCATCTTCAACCCCTAGTTCGGATTTCATTTTTACCCAGAAAAGCATTTCTGACTTTCCCTTGCTAAACATTGCAATTCCTATAATTGATAAAACAATATTGATGACAATACTTATAATACAATTAGTGCCATCATTCAGAAAATGTAAAAAAGATTTTTTATTATGAATCGTATAACCGCAGTTTGGACAGCTTTTTGCTGTGTCGGATATTTCTTTGCCACACTCTGGACATTTGATTAGTGCCATACTTTAAATCTCCTATTATCTCTTATTGTATACATAATCTTTGTAATACTCGCGTGCCTTTTGATACATTTGTATTTGTTTACTTATTTGTTCCTGTGCTTCTATATCTAAACTGTTAAGGTAATCTTCTTGGTCTTTGAGCCTGTGTAACTTTGTGTGCCTATAATCACAAATATTCATTATACGTTTCATCCTATAGCCAATAGCAGCTTTTTCATCATCTGTCAGATTATCTTTTTCATAAAGTTCTTCCATTATATTAAAATGATATTCTGCACTATTTAGATTCTCGTATGTATCTTTAGTCAAGCATGATGCTCCACCAAGTATAACTCTGTGACAGCCATCTTCAGAGTAAAACACATATAAAAAATTAGGCAACTGATTTATTGCTTTTATCATTTCTGTCACTGTCATAAAAAATCCCCCTGTCATTGGTCTTATATGAATATATTACCACATGACGAGGGGGATTGGTATTGTTATTTTCGCTCTTTGATTACTGATTCTATGATGTTGATTTCTTCATCGGTGAGATTGTATTTCTTATAAAGTTCTTCATCGGTAAAGATGTGGTCAAAGGCTTCTGGTTCTGGAATATGCCGAAATGTATTGTCGTTAATTATTGTAAGAGAACTTAAGTTTATTAAGATTAAAAATTTTACCAACTTAGTTTCTATGTAACTGTAAAATGCCTTACACTCCTCTATATCATCGGTAGTAAATATATCAACAGAAGTACCTGATTTTTTATCTGTGCCACCAGCTACTAGCAATTTAGGTTTTCCTGTTACATTTAATGCCCCATTTTGAAAAAATAGAACTCCTCCTTTGCCAATACAGTCAGTTCTTATACAACTTTTATCCCAATCCCATACCCCCGATGAGCCAGTTGACACATTCATTTGTTTATTCACATTTATAGTGTATTTTTTATAGCCAAGTACTGTTTCTAAATCAAATTTATTGTGTTTTCCTATACGACTAACAATGTTGTTTCCAATATTCCATAAGCTTTGCTGATGTGTAATATCTCTTATAACAGTACTATCAATTTTGTGCTGTCGTTGACTACTATTTTTTACTGTACATTTATTCTCATGCATATCCTTGTCTATCAAATAATATGTAATTCCAGAAGATTCTTGTATCCCAAATACATCAAGGCAATCGGGATAGAAGCATACATAACTCATGTGTGGTACATACATCTGTCTGAATTGTCCATAGTTTATATTTTTGCTTGAAACTTTCTGGTTTGCCTCTGCGGTTTGCCACTTAGCGGGTGTTATCATTACTGTATATTTGTTTGATATTTTACATCCTAGGTCTACAAAGTCTAAGTCCATTCCTTTATTGTATGGTGGGTTACCTATGACTACATCAAATTTCATTGTATTAAACTCCTTCTTTAATCGTTCATATAAGAATGTTTTATCTGTATTTTGCATCTAGGGTGATTTCTCTGTTCTGTAATTCATTGACTGTGACTTGATTGACCTTTTCTCGGAGGTCAATGTCTGGTATCTCATCATTCATAATCTTAAACAATGCTTGTGCTTTTTCTTCGGTGCTATATTCTCTGTACTTAAACAGCCACCAGAAGAGCATGAGATTGAGGTCAAGGTATTTTGTTGTATAAACCTTGCCTGCCTTTGAATCCATGAATTTTGATAAAGCACTATGAACACTGTTGACCTTTGCAAGATTGTATTTTCCATTTGTATGCTTGCTCGCTGGAACTACTTCATGCTTGGCTTTTGTTCCATACAGGATTCTGTTATATGCGTTATGATCATCGGTTACAAATACATTATGCTCATCCGATGTAAATTTAGGCTTTAGCTTGGCTTTTGCCATTGCTTTCTCTAAGCGTCCTACGCTGACAGGCTCTAAATACAGTTTGTTATTTTCATCTACTAAGGTTAATATGCAAATTTGCTCATTGGAGATACCTCTTTTCATTTTAGGTTCTTCTTCTAATAACTGTTGTAGGTACTCTGGTTCCTCACGCTTTAGCTTGTCATATAAACCAGCCTGTTGTAAATATTCCACTTTTTCATAATAATTTCTGTTATGTCTAGGCATTCTTCTTAATGTGTATATAAAGAACTCTGGGTCACGCTTGCCTTTGAAAGCTGCTCTGCAATAATACTCATCCGCTTGAGTTGTTCCTTGAAAGAGGTCACTATACCCATACATGGTCATTATTGCTTGGTTGATTTTCATTCTACATGACCATGCTGTGCTTTTGGATATACCACAATCCCTTGCTATTTGTGGTAATGAATGGTTGTTTACAATTCCCCTTAGGATATTTAGCCATTGACTTTCAGATAGGTGAGTATATCTTAAACTGTCTCCATAATTCTCGGAAAATGTTTTTCCACAATCTTTACAGATATAACGTTGCATACCAGAAGTAGTTGTTCCGTGTTTCTTGTAACTTGCACTACCACATAGTGGACAGCAGTAAACCTTTGAATTGTCAGATTTAGGTTTAACCTTTGGTTTTGTATTTGTAGACTGCGTTGGGTTTGTAATGTTATCAACTTCTACTTGTCTGCCTAGCTGGGAAAGCAACTGTTTTCTTTCCTCTGGTGATATATTTGAAATTATGTCTTGCAGTTCTTCATTGGTTAATGCCATAATAAAAAGCACCTCCAGAAAAATAAATATTTCTTATCTTTCTGAAAGGTGCTATCTATTCGGATACTTACTAAATTCAATTGGATTCGTTATACTGCTAATCGGGCATGCTGTTCACGCTATTCATGCAATTTATATTTATACATTGCTATTCAGTGGGAACACAATTCCGAAAAGGGACTTAATTTTTTGATTCTATATTAAAAGTGGACAGCCCCCCAATTGGTGAACTGTCCACTTTTTTATAATATTCTCGTTCTTCCCACCAGTCTTTCACTTAACATCGGATTCCAATATAATCACATTCTCAGGCAGTAACA
>CAKRCJ010000264.1 GCA_934307185.1 uncultured Roseburia sp. | reverse complement strand
TTAAGAGAGACAATATCCAAGGAAAAACCGCAGCAAACCAAACACACTTTGATGTCGGAGCAAAAGTCCGTCAGACCATCAAGGAGCTTGGAGGCACAATGCCTGAAGACCTTCCTACGCCGGAGAAAAGCATAAAGCAATTAGAGCGGGCTGAGCGCAAAAGACTCAAAGGAAAATAAACAACACGCATTTTTTGCGCATTGATAGATTGATATCATTTCCCTGACATCAGGAAGATGATCTATGTTGTTATTTCCATTTTGGAAATAACCACTCAATAAGGGAAGGGAGGTCGCCATGCCACAGAAGAAAAAGAAATATCCGAAGCTGCCTTCGGGCTTTGGCACCATACGAAAACTGCCAGGAAACAGAAGGAATCCGTATTGTGTGCAGCCGACATCACAAGGGCTTGATATTAACGGCTGTCCGATCAGACCGAAACCGTTATGTTATGTCGACAGCTGGTACAAGGGATTTGCCGTTCTGACAGCCTACAATGCCGGCACGTACACTCCCGGAATGGAGAATCATATTGATATAGGCTCAGACCCAAAAGAAGCGGCTGAGAGCATGTCAGAGCTTATACGCGGAATGCTTAATAACTATGCCCTTATCACGCAGCGCATCACCGGAGAAGAAGCCGAAATCAAAAAGACCTTTGCGGAAGTCTATCACGAATACTTTATTGATAAGTTTGAAAAGTCTAAAAAGCAGTATTCAGTATCAACAATTAATTCAACAAAAGCAGCGTTTAAGAACGTAAAGCAGCTGCATGATATGTTGATTGCTGACCTGCGCTATGCCGACCTGCAGAAGGTCATAGATGATTGCCCGCTTAAGCACTCATCGCTTGAGCTTATGGTCACGCTTATAAAGCAGGTATTTAATTATGCGGAGCTTATGGAGTATATCGATAAGGACTATTCTAAGCGCGTATCAATCCGAAAACCTGATGATGATGAACACGGTGTGCCTTTTTCTATCGATGAGATCAAACAGCTCTGGAAGGATAAAAATGATCCGACAGCTGAAATGCTGCTTATCATGATATTCTCCGGGCACCGCGTATCCGAGTATGGTGTAGCGAAAATAAATGTCAAAGAAGCATATTTTGAAGGCGGTGTGAAAACAAAAACAAGTAAATCCAGGATCGTGCCGATGCACTCCGCTATTATCCCACTTGTAAAAAGGCGCCTCCGCAGGAACAAAAAACTTATCGGTACTCCACAAACACTGCGAAAAGATATCAGGAAATATTGTGCAGCTCACGACATGATCTACCACACACCGCATGACACCCGCCACACCTTTGCCATGCTATGTGACAAATATAATGTCAAAGAGAACGATAAAAAGCGTATGCTCGGACATGCATTTGAAGATGTCACTAATGCTGTTTATGGACATAGAGAGCTTGAAGATTTAAGAATTGAAATCGAGAAAATAAACGTCTCTGATTTTCTTTAATTTGTTACTAATGTGTTACTAATGAAATCATATAATTGCGAATAATACACATCAATACATTCTAATATCAACATGTCTAAAACGCCCATTTCATGCGGCTTTCAGCCGTTTTAGCAAGCCATATAAGGGCGGCGCTAAAACCCCCATTTATTTAGGGTTTTTTTAAGAATGTCCCTATGCTCCATCATGTACCTTTAAATATTATCTGTAAATCTTGAAAAAAACTACAGGAAAAGGTATATTGATAATGTTGAATATATGAACATCTGCCGGCTTTTAAATCGGCAGAATGTACATATACTTTATTTACTATTATTGGAGGGTATTATCATGATTAAGACAATCAGCACACCTAAGGCACCTGCAGCAATCGGACCTTATTCACAGGCTAAGGTAGTTAACGGAATGCTTTTCACTTCAGGACAGGTTGCATTAAGCCCTGCAGACGGTTCTATCGTTGGAGCTACTATTGAAGAGCAGACAGAGGCTGTTATGCATAACCTTAAGGCTATCCTTGAAGAGGCTGGCACAGACTTCACAAAAGTTGTTAAGACAACTTGCTTCCTTGCTGATATGGGTGATTTCGGTACATTCAATGAGATTTACGGAAAGTACTTCACAGAGAAGCCGGCTCGTTCATGCGTAGCTGTTAAGACACTTCCTAAGAACCTTCTTTGCGAAGTAGAAGTTATCGCTGTTGTTGACTGATAACCTCTGAATTATATTTATGATCTGAAATGGTCGCCTTTTTTATGTATTCCGTTTTCCGACTTATAAGTCAGAAAGCTAAATTGGTATCATAAAGAGGTGGCCGTTTTTCATTTACAATTGATTCTTTTCGCAGCATATTTCGTTTTATACTAATTTGATAAAAAAATACGAAAAGTATATTTCACCATATTATCATTTGACACGGAGATAAAGATAGCAATGAACGACATTGATTACTACTACTCATATGCAGAGGTAGATCTCGGACAAATCAGAAAAAACCTGGAAAACATGCAGGCTGAATGCCAAAGAAAAATAATTCCGGTTACAAAAGGCAATGCCTGGGGTCAGGGACTCGTTCCTATAGTTTCAATGCTTTTTAATAAGGCAGGCTACGATATAACTGCGGTTGCGCAGATATGTGAAGCTATAAAGATTCGTGAAGCGGGCTTTATATCACAGACTATAATGTTACTTTCCGGAGTTCCGCTTCATGCCATACCTTATGTTGTAAAATACAAGCTGCTTATGACAGTATTTAACAGGGAAACTGTTGAAATATTAAGCCGTGAAGTAAAAAAAGCCGGACTTAAGAGTTTTCCTATACAGCTTAAGATAGATACAGGCCTTCACCGTGCAGGTGTTCAGCCTGCGGAGCTTGATGCACTTTTAGAGGATATAAAGGCAGCCGGCAATCTTGAAATAATCGGCATTATGACGCATTATACCGAAGGCTCCGAGGAAAAGATACAAAGGCAGTACGATTCCTTTAAGTCAATCGTTACTGATCTTAAGGAAAGAGGCTATCAGTTTAAATACATCTCCTCCGGCTGCAGTACAAATATCAAATTTCCTGATGAGGATATCTGCACCCACATAAGGATAGGCTGGGGCTATATTGCCTATGTTGACAATATAGGCTATGACTATTTTTACGGCAATAAGCCATCTCTTTCACTGCGCACATTCATTACCAACATCATAGATCTTAAGGCCGGAGATACTCTCGGCTATACCGACACAGTACTTGACTCAGACAAAAAAGTTGCCTGCATTTCAATGGGTATCTGTGACGGTATGTACCGCAGACAGACAATGAACAACGGACCTCTTCTTATAAAGGGAAAGCATGCTCATTATATAGATGCCGGAATGGATCAGACCATAATAGATGTTACAGGTATCGACTGTAAAATCGGTGATGAGGTCACTGTATACGGCAAGGATAAATATTCTGATGCATTTTTAGGTCGTGCCGAGGTCGCGAAATACTCTGACGGTAACTGCTCAATACTTCAGCTTTATCTTTCTGACAGAGTAAAGCGAGTATATGTAGATAATTATTGATCATCTGCATATACCCGCCGTGTTGCTGATTCATTATTAAAATGCTTCTGTTTTTCTAATGCATTATCAAATGCTTATGTTTTTTTAGCTGCGTCCGCTGCCAAAATGTATAAGTGCCAGCATATCGGGGCCGGTATGAGCTCCTA
>CAKRCJ010000263.1 GCA_934307185.1 uncultured Roseburia sp. | reverse complement strand
GGCAGGGCTTGAGGATTGGACAAATAAGCTTTACAATGGCACAACAACAGGTGCAACGACTGTATGGAACTTCTTTAACAGTCCGGAGTTTATTAACAGAAACACAAGTAATGACCAGTATGTAGAACTGTTATATCAGGCGGTATTTGACCGTGCTTCGGATGAGTCTGGAAAAGAAGGATGGGTAGAAAAACTTGACACAGGAGTTTCACGTAATTATGTGTTAAAAGGTTTCACCGATTCGACAGAATTTAAAAATCTCTGTGATACTTATTCCATTAGTCAGGGAACTGTTAATCTTACAGAGAACAGAGACAGAAATCCACAGGTAACAGCATTTGTAAACCGCTTATATTCCATCGCATTAGACCGAAGTGCGGATGTTGCAGGATTAAATGACTGGACCGGAAAACTATTAGATAAAGTCCAGACTCCAAAGCAGGTTGCTTATGGTTTTGTTTTCTCAAAGGAAATGACAAACAGAAATCTTACCAATGAACAGTTTGTGACAATGCTTTACCGTACTATGATGGACAGGGAACCGGATGCATCAGGATTAAATAACTGGGTTGCAAAGTTAAAATCAGGTACACCACGTCAGAACATATATAATGGTTTTGCAGATAGTGTAGAGTTTAACAATATCGTTAAATCTTATGGTTTATAAATAAAAATCGGAGAGAAGCAGAGGATTGTCAGAATGAACCTACCGGGTTATTATTCTTCTGGTGCTTTTGCAAAAAAAGCACATATTACAAAGAAAACGCTGAGATATTATGATGAACATAATATTTTAAAACCATCTTTGGTGACAGAAAAGGGAGCCCGCTTTTATACCGATGAAGATTTTGCCAGGCTGCAGCAAATTCTGTTTTTGAAATATCTTGGATTTGCGTTAGATGATGTGAAAGAGATGACTGTCAGAAATTCAGACCCGCATTTTATGGCAGAGTCTCTCCACATGCAGCTTGGCCTGATTGAAGAGCGGATGGGACAGTTAGAGTTAATGAAAAACGCTCTTTTAGATGCAAAAGAAGCTGTGGATGCAGGAGAAGAAGTAGACTGGAGCCAGATGCTTCAATTTGCGAATGTGAATGAAATGGAGCAGAAGTTGAAGAAACAGTATCAGAATGTTTCGAATATTTCTGCTCGTATTCATTTACACAGCGAATTTTCGCAGAATGAAAAAGGCTGGTTTGAGTGGGTGTATGAACAGTGTGGAATACAAAAGACAGACAGAATTTTGGAGTTGGGCTGCGGGGATGCATCTTTGTGGTTAAAAAATAAAGAGAGGCTGCCGGAAAACATAAATGTGGTTTTGACAGACATTTCCGATGGAATTATCCGTGATGCAAAAAAGACGGACATTGGAAAAGATGACAGGTTTACGCTTGAAGTGATGGATGCGCATCACATCAATGCACCGGATAACAGCTTTGATTTTGTCATTGCAAACCATGTGCTTTTTTATTGTGAAAATTTGGACAAAGTGTGCAGCGAGGTTTACAGAGTGTTAAAACCGGGCGGAACTTTTGTATGCAGTACTTACGGTAATTCACATATGAAGGAAATCAGTGAACTTGTACAGGAATTTGATGAGCGGATTGTACTTTCTGCCGATAAATTATATGAAGTATTTGGTGAGAGCAATGGAGCCGCTCTGTTAAAAAATTATTTTAAACAGGTGGAATGGCGGCAATACGAGGACTGTCTTCTGGTGACAAAGGCAGAAAGCCTGATTGCCTATATTTTGTCCTGCCATGGAAACCAGAACCGCTATATTGTAGACCGCTATAGTGAGTTCCGCAATTTCGTCCGGAAAAAGACAGAGCGGGGGTTCCTTGTCACAAAAGATGCGGGAGTTTTTGTGGCAAAAGTATAAAAAATAAAAAAATTGAAAAAAATACTTGAAGGTGCCCTAAGGGCACCTTTTATAATACAAATATACTTACTGAGGAATGCACAAACAGAACATAATAAAGATAACATCAGAAAAAAGAGAGGAAAAAAGAATGAAGAAAACAATTATTGTTACCGGTGGAGCCGGATTTATCGGAGGAAACTTTGTTTACCATATGTTAAACAAATATCCGGAGTACCGTATCGTATGTGTAGACTGTCTTACTTATGCAGGTAATCTTTCTACTTTAAAAGAAGCATTGGAAAATCCAAATTTCAGATTTTGCAAAATCAATATCTGTGACAGGGAAGCAATTTATAAATTATTTGAAGAAGAACACCCGGACATCGTTGTAAACTTTGCAGCAGAGTCCCATGTAGACCGTTCCATTGAGAACCCGGAGATTTTCTTAGACACAAATATCAAAGGAACTGCTGTTATGATGGATGCCTGCAGAAAATACGGCATTGAGCGTTACCATCAGGTATCTACCGATGAGGTATATGGAGATTTACCATTAGACAGACCGGATTTATTCTTTACTGAGGAGACACCAATCCACACAAGCAGCCCATACAGCTCTTCTAAAGCAGGCGCCGACTTATTAGTTCTTGCTTACCACAGAACCTATGGACTTCCTGTAACCATCAGCCGCTGCTCAAATAACTATGGACCATACCATTTCCCGGAGAAATTAATTCCGCTTATGATTGCAAACGCATTAGCAGATAAGCCGTTGCCGGTATATGGAGAAGGACTGAATGTGCGTGACTGGCTTTATGTAGAGGACCACTGCAAAGCAATCGACCTTATTATCCACAAAGGCCGTGTCGGAGAAGTATATAATGTCGGTGGACATAATGAAAAACAGAACATTGAGATTGTTAAGATTATCTGTAAAGAATTAAATAAACCGGAAACTCTTATTACACATGTAGGCGATAGAAAAGGACACGATATGCGTTATGCAATCGACCCGACCAAAATCCACAATGAATTGGGCTGGCTTCCTGAGACAAAGTTTGAAGATGGAATTAAGAAAACAATTCAGTGGTATCTTGACAACCGTGAATGGTGGGAGACAATTATTTCCGGAGAATATCAGAATTACTACGAAAAAATGTATGGAAACCGTTAGGAGAATAGCATGAAAGTATTTGTAACAGGAGTTTGTGGCCAGCTTGGCCATGACGTAATGAACGAATTAAGCAAACGCGGTTATGAAGGAATTGGAACAGATATTGCACCGGAATATTCCGGTGCGATGGACGGTTCCGCAGTAACAACTATGCCGTATGTGCAACTGGATATTACAGATAAAGCTGCTGTAGAGAAAACAATCAGGGAAATTAACCCGGATGTCGTTGTTCACTGTGCAGCGTGGACCGCTGTAGATATGGCAGAGGATGATGAAAATGTGGCAAAGGTTCGTGCTATCAATGCCGGCGGCACAGAGAATATTGCACTTGTCTGCAAAGAATTAGACTGTAAAATGGTTTACATTTCCACCGACTATGTATTTGACGGTCAGGGAACCACTCCGTGGGAACCGGACTGCAGAGACTATAAGCCGTTAAATGTATATGGACAGACAAAGTTAGAGGGAGAGCTTGCAGTATCTGAGAACCTTGAAAAGTATTTTATCGTAAGGATTGCCTGGGTATTTGGCGTAAATGGAAAGAATTTCATTAAAACCATGTTAAATGTCGGTAAAAAATACGATACAGTCCGTGTTGTAAACGACCAGATCGGAACACCTACCTACACTTATG
>CAKRCJ010000262.1 GCA_934307185.1 uncultured Roseburia sp. | reverse complement strand
TACGGTCGCTAAGGACCGGCGGCTTCCCAGTGTCTTCTTATGCTTTTATTCATTTTGTACAATCCAATATACTTTTTTTATGAGTTTCGCAATTACCTAAATAGGAATAAAAAAAGGTTATATTATTTTTAAAAAAAGGAAATTATATGGAAAATCAGATTATTACAATGCAAAATATAAACAAATCATATGGAATGGAAGGAAATCAGCTTCATGTATTAAAGGATATTTCCCTCACTGTGGGAAAAGGAGAGTATCTTGCCATTTTAGGACCGTCCGGCTCCGGAAAAAGTACGCTGATGAACATTATTGGCTGCATGGATGTGGCGGATGATGGAGATTATCAGCTTGATGGTGTGGATATTGCACATGCAAGGGAAAAAGAGCTTACGAAAATCCGCAATGAAAAAATCGGTTTCATTTTTCAGAAATATCATTTGATTTCAACCTATGATGTGCTACAGAACATTGTCATGCCACTTTTAATGCGTGGAAAAACCTTGCAGGAGGCAAAAGAAATGAGCATGGATACGATTGAAATGCTTGGTTTAAAAGAGTGTATCAGCCATAAGCCAAACGAGCTTTCCGGCGGACAGCAGCAGAGAGTTGCAATTGCAAGAGCATTAGTCGGTGAGCCGGCAATTCTTTTAGCAGATGAACCGACCGGGGCGTTAGACCGTGGCAGTGGAAAAGAAGTATTAAAGCTGTTCCAGCAGCTTAACGATATGGGAAATACCATTGTGATGATTACCCACGACCTGTCGGTTGCAGAGCATGCGAAAAGAGTGGTGCGCATCGTGGACGGCTGTCTTTATGAGGAGGCATGCTGATAATATTTAATATAAGAAATGGATGCTTTACAAGATAGGGAAGGCATCCATTTTTCTTATTCATGACAATAGAATGTTTACGGAGCATGCATTTTATTGTTTTGGAAAAAAATACTATTTTTTTCGTAAAATGAAGATATAATATTGACAAGCAGTTTTTTATTGTGTAAATTAATAACAGTAATAATTACTATTATCATATAGTGATAATAAGAATATACAATATTTTTCACAATTAGCTGACAGAGAGCAGAAGCTGGAGGAGAACATGATGGATACTTATATTTCAGAAGCAGTAAAGTATATCGGAGCAGATGACACAACACTGGATTTATTTGAGAGCCAGTATAAAATTCCAAACGGCGTGTCCTATAATTCTTATGTAATTCTTGATGAGAAGGTTGCAGTGATGGATACTATTGATGAGAGAAAAACAGACGAATGGTTTGCAAATCTCGAAAATGCCTTAAACGGAAGGGACGTAGATTATCTTGTTATTTCCCATTTAGAGCCGGACCATGCGGCAAACATTAAGCGTGCAGCAGAGCGTTATAAAAATGCAAAGCTTGTTTTAAGTGTAAAAGCAAAGGCAATGCTGCCGCAGTTTTTTGACATTGCAAATTTAGAGGAACGCTGCATCACCGTAAAAGAAGGTGACATCTTAGAGCTTGGCACACATAAACTTACATTCGTCATGGCACCGATGGTTCACTGGCCGGAGGTAATGGTAGAGTATGAGATGACAGAAAAAATTCTTTTTTCCGCAGATGGCTTTGGAAAGTTCGGGGCACTCAGTGCAGACGAGGAATGGACGGATGAGGCAAGGAGATATTTTATCAATATCGTCGGAAAATACGGTGCATCGGTACAGACACTTTTAAAGAAGGCAGCAGCACTTGAGATAAAAACCATCTGCCCGTTACATGGTCCGGTTTTAAAGGAAAATCTTGAATTTTATATCGGAAAATATTTGACATGGAGCAGCTATGAACCGGAGGAAGACGGAGTGCTTGTTGCAAGTGCCTCTATTCATGGAAACACGAAGGCTGCTGCAGAGAAAATGACAGAAATTTTAAGGGCAAATGGTGCCTCAAAGGTTGTATTTATGGACCTTACAAGAGACGATATGGCAGAAGCGGTTGCGTCTGCATTCCGCTATGGAAAAATTGTTCTTGCAGCGGCGTCCTATGACGGCGGAATTTTCCCACCAATGGAAGATTTCTTACACCGCCTAGAGCATAAAAATTTCCAAAAGCGCACCATCGGAATAATTGAAAATGGTTCGTGGGCACCTTGCGCAGCAAAAGGAATGAAAGAGATTTTAGGAAAAATGAAAGATATTTCCATTTGTGAAAATACGGTCAGCATCAAATCCGTAATGAAAGACACTGATACAGCTAAAATGGAAGAACTTGCAAAAGAGCTTCTTGCATAAGTGTGAATATGCCTCTATAATGGTTTCTATAAATTAAAAATCAGGAGTAAGCAATGTTAGATCAGAGTATATTTACAGAAACAATCCATGAGGTGTCAGAGATTATCCGTACCTCTGCCACTCCATTGTCCAGGGAAGAAATATTAAGTTATTTTAAGGAAATGGAATTAAATGAGCAGCAGGAGAATATGGTATTAGAGTTCCTGTTAACGCCGCATGACGAGGAAGAACAGGAAGAACAGGAAGAGGAAGCTTCCGGTGAGGATTTTTCGGAAGAAGAGCCACAGACGGAAAATGAGACAAGTATAGAAGAAAGTGAACTTCTGCCGGACTCAAAGATGTTCCGGATGTATTTGGAAGAAATAAACAGTCTGCCGGTCTATTCTGAAAAAAAACAGCAGGAAATGTATCAGAAGCTTTTAAATGGAGACGAAGCGGTCATAAAGACAATTTCAGACAGCTGGATGATAAAAGTATTAGAGATCGCAAAAAAGCTTGCCGTAAGCAAAGACGGCTTCGAAGATATCATTCAGGAAGGAAACATGGCACTCTTTTTAAAATTGACCGGGCTTTGCGGGGCAGCAGCAGATACAGATGTGGAAGCAGAGTTAAATCAGGCAGTGGAAGATGCAATGAAAGCCTCCATTCTTGAACTGGAAGGAGAAGATGAGGACGAGAAAGCTATGGTCGGAAAAGTGGCACTCGTAAATGAGGCCAAAAAGTATCTTATGCAGGAGAACAAAACTGAGCCGTCGGTGAAGGAACTCGCAGATTATACGAAGCTTTCCGAGGAGGAGCTTTCCGATATTTTATTGCTCATTCAGAAGGCTGATGAGAAGGAAAAATAAAATTATTTTTCTTATAAGCATATAGTGAATACCGGATGGGAAAACTGTATTATTTGGAAAAAATAGAAAACTGCATTATTTGGGAAAAATACTTGACAGATACAGAGATTTTTCGTTATAATAAATGTCCAAAACCATGTTATGGAGTGGACTTTTCTGGAGCATACAGCTCTATTTTTCGCCACACAGCGGATTGGCGTATCCGTTGTGTGGTATTTTTTTGCGCAAAAATATGCCAGAAAGACAAAAAAGAGGAGAAAACACAAAAATGAATCAGGAATTTATGAAGGAAAAACCGGTTATGCCGCTTGTTATTTCAATGGCACTGCCGATGACGTTTTCCATGTTAGTAAACGCGCTGTATAACATTATAGACAGTTACTTTGTTGCGAGTATCAGTGAGGATGCAATGACGGCACTTTCCCTTGTTTTTCCACTGCAAAATCTGGTAAATGCAGTGGTTATCGGTTTTGCAATCGGAATTAATGCAACAATGGCGTATTATTTGGGCGCACAGAAGCAGCAGCTTGCAAATAAGACGGCATCTCTTGGAACTCTGTTAAATATGAT